>JASHTL010000021.1 GCA_030040595.1 Microcaldota archaeon | reverse complement strand
CCTCTCCGGAGGCATGAAGAGGAAGATGTTCGTGGCCATGGCCATAGCCGCTGAGGCTGAAGTCACCTTTCTTGACGAACCGACTACAGGGCTCGATCCGCTCTCAAGAATACAGATCTGGTCCGCGATAAGGGAGATGAAAGGGCAGGTCATACTTACAACGCACTACATGGAGGAGGCTCAGGCCCTGTCCGATTACGTTATACTGATGGACAAGGGCAAGGTGCTCTCCCAGGGCACTGTCGAGGAACTGCTGAAGCCATTTAACGGCATGGTAAGGGTGGAGAGCAGCGACAGGAAGAAGGGTGCATACAATGTCGCTGGAACTTGGGTCTCGTATATCAGGAAAGGCATGGCAGAGAAGTTCGTCATGGAAGGCGATGTGGTAAAGCCCATAACGCTCGATGACATATTCATCAGGAAGGGTGTAAATCTTGAATCTTAGGTACATATATTCTGCTACAGTGGTATTTGCATTCAGATCCGTTAGGGTCAACTTCCCGTATGTTATATCCAACCTGGCATTCCCTCTATCGCTGCTCTTCATAGTTGGCGTTCTCTCCGAAGGAACCCTGCTCCCGTTTGCATTGGCCGGAGGCCTGGTTGCGATTATGGCAATAAACGGCATCTCTGCGTCAAATTATCTTGCCACTTTCAGGCAGGATTACAAGTACCAAGACTTAATAATAACCACAAAGACCTCTGCAATTACGTACATGATAGCTGAGTTGGTCAGCAATCTGATCTGGTGCGTGCCAAGCGTTGCTCTCTATATCGTTATGGACCTCTATTTCGGCCTGCTCTCGCCATTCTCATTCCTTGTCACAATGGTGGTCGCACTGCTGACCTCGCTTGCCACTGTATCGCTGGGGTTCATAATCGCAGGCCTGGTAAAGCACACCAGGCAGATGTGGGCGCTTGCCACAATACTCTCAACGCTGGTTACAGTCGTCGCCCCGACTTTCTACCCGTACACATATCTGAGCAGGAATGTGCTGCTGGTCCTTTCCATAATACCGACCACGCCTGGGGCCGTGCTCGAGCAGGGAGTCTTCGGGCTGGCGCCTATCCACTGGTATATGCTCCTTATACTTGTAATAGAAACAGCTGTGCTCTTCGTGCTCGCCAAGTACTTTACGCCTTGGAGGGAGAGATAATCAGCTATAGAACAATCTTCTTGAGCTCCAGCTTGCTTACCTCTGCTATGTTCGCTATGCTCTTTACCGCTTCCTGCTGGAACGAGTTGTCAAGCATGCTCTTGACGAACGATTCCGTGTCCATGCTCGATGAGTAGTCTTTGAGGAACTGCGACAAGGTCTTCCTTATAGCCGTCTTCTTCGGCGTAGTTATCTTGCTGCTAGTCATGACCAGCAGTTTAAGTATGAATGGTTTGTTGTTCTTGTCCTTCAGGTTGTCAACAGTGTATATCGCGCTCTGGCCCCTCTTTACAAGGGAGTGTATGTAGCTGTAAGTCTGCTCCATCGAGGCGAGAGAGGTCTTTGCCACATCTCCTTTTGCCGAGGTTATTCTCATCGCTATAGTTATGAACGAGTGCTCGGCCTTGTGCGTGACCCAGGACATGTTTACCCGCATCACGCGCCCGACCATCGCCTTCTCGTCGAATCCCGGTATTTCTCCTATTACGACATCGCCGAATATCTCCGGAGCGTAGACATTGAACCACTTCTTTGCCTTCCACTTCTCTACCGACTTCTGGACAGCCATTTATTCAGCCTTTTATCAGGAGCGCAACCTTCTCAGGTTCGTATTTCCATTCAATCGGGAGCGCTCCACTTCTCTTGTAATACTTAGTGAGCCTCCAGATCTTGGCCTCTATCCTGTTAAGCCTTACCCTGTTGTGCACGTCGTTGTGATTCTTCTCAAGATGCCTCCTAAGTATCGTTGCCCTCTTCAGCAGGTCGAAGAAGTCCTGAGGGTATTGCGGCGAGTGGCCCTTCTCCTTAAGGATCACGCCAAGGCGCTTGCCGTAAAGCTGCTTTACATATGGAAGGCCCTTCTCCTGCCTCAGCTTCTGGCCTATCATGGCCTGGTGCATGCCCTGCTTCGCATACGAGACTATGGCTTCGTCGATCTCTGCCTTGGTGCCTGTGAAGCCCTCCGGCACTGAACCTATCTCCACGTCCGGTTTCCTGGACTGGGACTTGCCGTGCCTGCCCGTATGCATTCTTGCCATTATACCACAAAGAATTGCAATTATGGCCGGATAATCAAGAAGACGCGCTGCTCCTTATCTTATGGTCATACCTGCACGAATATATCAACAGGCGAGTATTTAAAGCTTATTTATCCTTGCTGCGTTATTGCCCTAAGACGCGTAGGAAATGCATATATAGAGCAAAAGCCTATTATTGCCGGTTAGATGACGTTCAAGAAATTAGAACACCCACAGTTGATAGGGAGAATATCCCATATAGCGATCTATCCAGTAAAGAGCGCGGGCATGGTCGAGAAAGACCATGCTGTGCTCACCCCTTCAGGCATAGAGGGCGACAGGCAATTCATGGTGGTTAGGAGAGACCCTGACGAAGAGGACGTGCACAAGTTCGTGACGCAACGGGAACTGCCAAAGATGGCGCTTATCGCTCCAGAGATGCGCGACGGGTCAATAAGGCTGACATGGAATGGCAGCGACCCGATAGAGATACCTCGTGACAACTCATCTGGGGAAATCATGCGGGTCAGGATATGGGATGATATCCCATATGCGCAGGACCAGGGTAAGGCACTTGTACACTGGCTAAGCGACCACCTGGAGACGCCGCTTAGGCTCGTCAGGAACTCGGATCCCTCAGGCCGCAGCGTAAGCCAAAAATATATGCATAACGTCAACCATGTCTTTTTCCAGGACGGCTATCCTGTCCACTGGTTTCTGCAGGAATCGCTGAATGAGCTGTCAAAGATTACCGGAGTTCCTGTTCCTTGGAGAAACTTCAGGCCCAACATCGTGGTAGAAGGGGGAGAGGCGCAGGCTGAACATCTAGTATATTCAGGAATGATTGGAGGAATACCTTTCCAGCAGCCAAAACCATGCGACAGGTGCACCATACCAACTGTCGACCAGGACAGTGGCGAGAGGACTTACACCATTGTAACAAAAGCACTTGCCCAGTACAAGAACTGGAGGAACAAGGAAAACCAGAGGAAGATGATATTCGGGGAGAACGCATTGCCACTGGCAGTAGGCGAGATAGCGGTCGGTGGTGAAGTTTTAATGACTGCAATCAGGGATCCGCCGCTGGCTTACGGCGCAAAGGCCTGACTTATTTCTTTAAACCTATCCTAAGTCCTGTATCAGGCACTTCGATATCGCCCTTGCCCTTCGATATCTTCTTTATGTTCATAGCCCCCCTTATGTCGTCTTCGCCGGCGCCAAGGTTTCCTTCTATAACCAGCTCCGACATCTCCGCATTAAGGGCGAGGCCATTGTTGTGTTTCCATGGCCTTATTACGGCGACTATCTTCTGCACAACATCGCCGTTCTTCAGCGCATCCTGATCAAACAATTCGCCTTGGTAGACCGGCCACTCTGAAACATGTATCGACTCAGCTCCTTCCTCATCCCTGTACAGGTTCTGATAGATCTCCTCTGTAACATACGGCATGAACGGCGCGAGCATCTTTAATGTGATAAGGAAGGTCTTCCTTAGCGCATAGCTTGGCGATGCATCATTGTTGTACAGGCGATATTTTATGAATTCTAGGTAATTGTCACTGAAGAACCAGAAGAAATCGTCCACCACTCTTCTTGCACCCGCATAATTGTACTCTTCGAACATTTGCGTAGCTTCTTCTACTACTGACATTGCCCTAGACAGTATCCACGCGTCAATCACATTCTCTGTATTCTTTTCCTGGTTCTTCTGTGAAACCTTCTCGACGAACTTTGCCACGTTCCAGAGCTTGTTTATCAGTCGCGTTCCGGTTATGACATCCTTTTCCTGGAAAGATGCGTCGTCTCCAAGCCTTGAGAGGCTTGCCCAGTACCTCAGCGGGTCTGCCCCGAATTTCTCAAGTAGGGGAATCGGGTCTATCAGGTTGCCTGCTGACTTGTGCATGGGTTTTCCATGCGGGTCAAGGGCATGACCTGATATCATGACATGCTTCCATGGTATCCGGTCTGCATGGAAATAGCTCTTTACCACTGAAGTGAAGAGCCAGAACGATATTATGTCATGGGCCTGCGGCCGTAATGACATTGGGAATATCTCTCTCGAATAATTCTTGCCCCCTTTCCATCCCGAGTTAATAAACGGGGTCATCGAAGATGTTGCCCAGGTGTCTAGTATGTCCTCCTCCGGGATAAGCTCCTTCGAGCCACACTTCGGGCATTTGTAGCCAGGACTGTCCTTCAGCGGATTGACAGGCAGGTCCTTTTCTTCGGCAAATATGGTTTCGTCGCATTTCTTGCAATACCAGACCGGGAAAGGTATGCCGTAATATCTCTGCCGCGATATTGACCAGTCCCACTGCAGCCCGTTTATCCAGTTGTCATACCTCACGTGCATGTACTCCGGGTGCCACGATAGCTGGTTTCCCAGATCTATGAACTTGCTCTTGAGGTCAAGGTACCTGATGTACCACTGTTTCTTTACAAGGAATTCGATCTCTGTGCCGCATCTCTCATGAACATTCACATTGTGCTCTATCTCCTTTTCCGAAACGACATACCCATTTGCGTTCAGGTCCGCTATTATTTTCTCCCTGGCCTCCTTTATCTTAAGCCCTTCGAAGTATTTCGGCGTCATCCTTCCCCTGTCATCGACTATTATCCTCAATTCCAGGTTGTATGCCTTGTACCACTCTATGTCTGTCAGGTCGCCAAACGTGCAGCACATGACCACTCCGGTACCCTTTTCAGGATCGACTCTCGAATCCGCTATTATCTTTACTTCCTGGCCGAATATCGGCACCTTCACCTTCTTCCCTATCAGGTGCCTGTTCCTTGAATCGTCGGGATTGACAAATATGGCAACGCATGCGGGCAGCATCTCAGGCCGCGTAGTTGCAATTATTATGCCGTCTGCAAAGCGTATGCTGACAAACTTTGACTTCAGCATCTTGTCCTTGAGCTCCATCTGCGATAGCGCCGTCCCCTCCTTCGTGCACCATATGGTCGGGGTCTCCTTCCTGTATACGCGGTCTATCCTGCTCAGCTCCAGAAACGATAGCTGCGAGACTCGCTGCACATCGCTGCTTATCGTGGTGTATAAGAGTGACCAGTCCACTGAAAGGCCTATGCCTCTCCATGTCTTCCCAAATTCCCTCTCATATTTCGCAGTCTCGCTCTCAACCAGTTTGATGAACTTCTCTCTCCCTTCCCGCTCTGCGGTGGTATTGTAGTTTTTTTCAGTAAGCAGCTCCGTCGGGATGCCATTGTTGTCATAGCCCATAGGGTAGAAAACACTGAAACCTCGCATTCGCTTGTACCTTGCAACGAAATCCGCCTGCGAGTAGGAGAAGACGTGATGTATGCCTATATACCCGGAGATGGTCGGTGGCGGAGTGTCTATGGCATAGACCTCCTTCTTTGACCCTGGATCGAATTTGTAGGTCTGCTCTTTCTCCCACCTGTCTCTGAGGCGCTCCTCTACCTCCTTGTGGTCGTACCTTTCTTTCATGAAGGTTTATTTGTCATTAGCTATTTTAAACCTGCTTACTCTCGGAACAGGTGTAAAGCAGGAACAGAAGGAAAAGGCACTGGATTAAAAAGCACATAGTAGCATGTAGATTGGAGGCGTACTTAATGGAGACGATCGGGCTTGGCAAAACTGGGGAGAAAGTACCAACGATAGGCATCGGAACCTGGAAAATGAACAGGGACGAGAGCGGTATAGCGGCAATAAGGGCAGGCATGGATGCCGGCATGTGGCTTGTTGACACTGCAGAGATGTATGGCACCGAGGAGACTGTCGGCCGTGCGATAAAGGGGTACAATGCCTTCGTTGCGACAAAGGTATCACCGCATCATTTCCATTACGATGACGTGATCAGGGCATGCGATGCGAGCCTGAAAAGGCTAGGCGTAAAGCACATAGACCTTTATCAGCTGCACTGGCCTAACACAGGCATACCAATAAGAGAGACAATGGGCGCCATGGAAAAGCTTGTGGATGACGGCAAGGTAAGGTACATAGGAGTAAGCAACTTCTCGATCGAAGAGATGACCGAGGCCCAGGAATCGATGAAAAGGTACGAGATCGTCTCAAATCAGGTTGAGTACAGCATCATAACTCGCGACATAGAGAAAGGCTTGCTAAGGTTCAGCAACGATGTTGGCGCAACTGTGATAGCGTACAGCCCGTTCGGTAGCGGAAAGCTCTTCGACAAGAGATATGCGGAATTACTCTCCCTGATTGATAACATAGGGCTGAAGTATAGCAGAACAGCAACGCAGGTTGCGCTCAACTGGGTTGTCTCACACAAAGGCGTTTCTGCCATACCGAAAGCAGGCAGCGCGGAGCACATGAAGCAGAATGCGGAATCTGCAAACTTCGCCATGAGCAAAGACGACCATAAAAGGATAAGCGATGCGCTATCCAGGTTCCCCGAAAACAGGCCTATAGCCGGAAGCCTTGGTCCTATAGTCAAGAAGACATCGTCGTTCTGGGGCAGGGTCGTAAGATACAGGGAAGCTATGCGGGGCACTCTTCCCACTGCGAAAAGCAGGAAGTAAGGCTGGTTCTCACCAAACAGCTATTCGGCAATTCCCAGATCCGGAGAAGCTTTATATAGTATTTGCGACACACCTTTATGTCCGGGTTCAGGTGGGATAAAAGATGGCACTAATTTCGCGTAGGGTGGGCGTGTACATAATCGCTGTCGTGATCGTACTTGCCTACGGGGTCTCAGGCACATACATCCTCGGGAAAGGGAACAATTTCCACGGTCTTTCCCCAAGCAATTATACGCTCCTTAACGCCACATACTATACCGTTGTCACGCTTGCAACTGTAGGGTATGGTGACATAACTCCGTCAACGCCAATAGCAAAGATTTTTGTAATCTCGCTCATATTAATAGGACTGGGTGTCTTCCTAAGCGCAGTGGCGGTGATAGCCGGTGAATTCATGAATAGCAGGATAGAAACATTGAGCGGCAGGGTATCAGCATTCGACAAACGCATCTTCAACAAACACATAGTACTGATAGGTACGCAGAGCACGAACCTCTACCTGGCGGCAAAGCTGAAGGAGATGGGAGAGAGATTCATAATGGTAACGTCTGATAAGGCAAAGGCCGAGCAGCTACGCGATAACGGATATGCGACGTTCGTTGCAGATGCGACCTCTGACACTGACATGGCCAAGTTCAACCTCGACAAGGCGCTGAGCATAGTAATCGACATCAAGGACAGTTCAAGGACCATATACGTGCTGCTCATCGCAAAAGAACTCGGGAAGGACACGAAGATAATAGCGCTGGCATCGACAGAGGAAGCCGCGAGGCACATTAGGAGCCTCAACGCCGCAACCATGATAATAAACCCGTCAGACATAGCGGCAAGGGAGATAAGCGGTTCCATTTTCAAGAACGAGGAAAAGAAGAAGCATCTTTAGATTCGTGTTTTCAATGAAGACAAAGGTCATCAAGGTAGACGCAGCCAAGCCTGACAGGAGAAAGATAGAGATTGCCGCAAAGGTCATAAAAAGCGGCGGCGTTGTGGTCTTTCCGACAGAGACGGTATACGGCATAGGCGCCGATGCGTACAATGCCAATGCCCTCAGGCGCGTCTACAGAATAAAAGGCAGGCCGCTTGATAACCCATCCATGATACACGTCTCAAGCATGAGGATGGCTTCAAGGCTCGGCTTCTTTCCAAAGAGATACCGCAGCGTGATTGGGAGAATATGGCCAGGCCCCATAGCCTTTGTCGTGAACGCAAAGAAAGGACTCAACAGGGAAGAAGTCTCGATGCGCATGCCTGCTCACAAGGTGGCGCTCGCCCTGATAGAGGCGAGCGGCGTGCCAATTGCTGCTCCCAGCGCAAATATCTCGAAGAGGCCTTCATCAACCACGGCGAAGCATGCTCTGAGATACTTTGACGGCAAAGTCGATGTCATACTTGACGCTGGCAGTTCGAATCGCGGCATAGAATCAACGATCCTGGACCTGAGAACCTTCCGGATACAGAGACCCGGATCATACCCTATCGAAGATATAACCAGGGCCTTTGGCAAGAGACCGATAATCACCAGAGTTGCCAGGGGGCTCACTGAGGCCAAGCGCGCCGTTGCCCCAGGGATGAAGTATAAGCATTACGCTCCGCTAACGCCGCTCTTCCTTTACACGGGAAAGACTGGAAGGCTTGACAGGGTTGCAAGGGTAAGAGGCAACTTTGCATTCATAGGATCCGACGAGTCCTGCCGCGTGTTCGGGAATAGAAAGCACATTCGACTAGGGAAGAGGAACGACCTGGACAGCGTTGCAAAGAACCTTTTTGACGCCCTGATAAGACTCGACGAGATAAGAGTTGACTACGCCATTGCTGAATCGTTTCCAGAGAGGGGAATAGGCCTCGGCATTATGAACAGGCTTAGGAAGGCGGCGAGCCACAGATACTTCTCCAGTGCCAAAGGGCTTGAGAAGTTACGGAAATCAATAAATAGATGACATGCGAGATAGTACCATGCTGATACGGACCGCAAATGCCGGCGACCTCAAGGAGGTATTTGAGATATATATGGAAGGATACGGTGAAAAGGACTTCACTGACATAAACCGATTAAAGAAGCCTTCTCCTAAAACGATGCCTCTCTGGAGGAAAAGAATCCTTGGTGACATTAAAAACGGCCACCTGGTCTTCCTTGTAGCGGTTGACAGAGGAAAAGTGATAGGCTTTGCCTTTGCCAAAAAGAAGGACATACCTGACTCTGAAATGTCGCATATTGGAATAGTAGGCATGCGCGTTGCCAGCCGGATGCGCGGCAGGGGCATCGGGCAGCGACTCCTTGGCGAGGCAATAAAGAGGAGCAGGGGCAGGTTCGAGATGCTCGAACTTGCAGTCATGTCCACCAACAAGGCGGGCATACACATCTACGAGAAGTACGGTTTCAAGGAGTGGGGCACATTGCCAAATGCCGTGAAACGCGGCAGGAGCTACATAGACATGAAGCACATGTTCATGCAGCTGAAGTGACTGCCGCAAGATTGCCGCTCCCTTTTATAATCCTGACAAGTATGTAGAGCACAAATACTATGGTCACTATGAAGAAGCTTACCGGCCACGACACGAAGTACGCGATCACCAGCCCGGACCATGTGGCGAACAGTGCGATTACAACGGAGAGGAGCATCGCATAGGTGGGTTTCTTTGTGAGGCGCACTGCGGTTGCGGCAGGTATGACCATCAGAGCGAATATAAGGAGCACCCCTGTTACCAGTATCGAGACAGATACTGCTGCAGCAAGGAGGACCATGAAAACCCCTCCCAATAGGACCGTATGCATGCCTTTTGCCTCTGCCACATCCTCATCGAGGGAGGCAAAGAGCAGCGGCCTGTATACGACAACAAGGGTGGCGAGCACAATTACGCCGATGACTATCGTCGTGATGATCTGCGCGGTGCTGACCCCCAATATGTCCCCGAAAAGGATATTAACGGCAGTCTGCGCGTCGTTTCCAGTGTACAGGGTTGTGAACAAGTAGCCTACGCCAAGGGCCAGGGCGAGCACCGAGCCTATTTCCACGTCCCGGTATTTTGCGCGGTTGCCCAGGACTGCTATGGCAAGGCCTCCGAGTATTGACCCCGCAAGCGCGCCGAAGAGTATGTTGGTGTTGAGCAGAAGCGCACCGGTTGCTCCTGCAAACCCTATCTCAGAGTACGCATGCGCCGCGAAGGTGGTGCGGCGCAGTATGACTATGTAGCCGAGTATGCCGCCTATGATCGCTATGATGGTTCCTATCAGGAACGCATTCTGCATAAACTGATAGTGCAGCATCTGCTGGAGCGTCGCTATTAGACTTGTGCTAGAGACCATGTTTCTTCCCTTCGTGATAATCCTCGAGGTCGTAGAGCGTATGCACCAATATATGGCCTTTCGAGTCGCGCAGCACTTCCACAGGCGTCCCGTATAACTCTGTCAGGCGCTTTGATGTGAGCACCTCCTCTGCCGTTCCGGTCGCCACTCTTCCGTTTGCTATGTAGATCACCTTGTCTAGAAAGTGTATCAGCGGATTGATATCGTGCGCTACAAGGAAGGTTGTCACCTTCCTTGCCCTTACAACATTGCTCATCAGCGAGACAAGGTCTTTTGTGCGCTTCATGTCAAGATTTGATAGGGGCTCGTCGAGAAGAAGCATGTCTGGATCGCCCACCAGCGCTTCAGCCAGGTAGATCCTCTGCAGCTCTCCTCCGGATAGTTCAGCAAGCGACTTATGGGCGAGTTCCTCTGCGCCCACATCCTTAAGTATCTTGTATGCCGCCTCCTTCTCGCCCTTCGAGAATGGGTTGAACCCCCACCTGTTCCACGATAAGGCGAGACTGACCAGCTCTATGCACTCTATATTGGTGTCATTGTCTATCGTATGGCGCTGCGGGACATAGCCGATCTTCCGGTTGCCCCTCCTTGGCTCTTCGCCGAAGAGAGTGAGCTTACCCTTCAACGGCTTTTGCAACCCCAGGAGCATCCTGAACAATGTTGTCTTGCCTGCTCCGTTTGGCCCGATCACAGCTACGAACTCGCCCTTGCGCACGCTGAAATTTGCGTTCTGCCAGGTTGCTTTGCCGTTATATCCCGAGGCAAGGTCTTTCGCCTCCACTACAGGTTGCATGTCTCATCTACTCGTTTAGCCTTTATATCAGTTTCCAAGGGCATTGGCGTTGAGCGCATTCTGCAGAGATAGCAGCTCCGCATTCATCCATGTCTCGAACGATACGTCTGGAGGCTGGATCGTCTCCGTGACGCCTATGACAGTGACATTGTGCTCTATGGCTATCTGCTTCATCTGCGTTGTTATCGGAGTCACTGTCTGCTCATTGTAGACAAGGACGCTTACGTTACCGCTCTCAAGCTGGTTCTCAAACTCGACAACGCTCTGTTCCGGCGGGTCGTTTCCCTCCGCAACCGCTTCCATGAATGCCGGAGGGGAGACAAGGTCAAGCCCAGATGCGTTTGCAAGATAGACAAATATGCTCTCTGTTGAAGCGACCTTTGTCCCTGCAAACTGGCTCCTTATCTCAGTTATCCTCGAATCGACCTTTGCCAGCGATGCGGTTACGTTCTCATACTGCTGTTTGTAATAGCTAGCATTGTTTGGGTCTATCTGGACCATGTCGAGATACATCTGCTTTACCGTTGCGTTCACGTATGCGGGGTTGTACCAGAGATGGGGGTTTGAGCCGTTTGGCACGTTGAGCAGATTTGCCACGTTCAGCACCGTCCTGTTCGGATTCGGGCTTGCTGCGATCAGTTGGGTGGCCCAGTCATCGTAGCCAACGCCGTTTACGATCACGAACTTAGCATTCGCTATAAGCTTTGCGTCAGCTGCGCTTGCCTCATATTCATGAGGGTCGGTGTTAGGATCCGTGACTATGCTGGTGACATTGCAGTGTATGCCGCAGATCTGGCCTATCAGACTGCCCCAGAAGTTCTCAGCTGCAACAACCTGGATCTTATTGACAGGGCTGGAGTTGCTTGAGAGTGTGCCATTGGTAACATTACTGCTGGCAACAGTTGTGCTCGCGCCGCCGCCCGGCTTACTCGTTAGCAGGAATGCACCTGCAATTACCACGACCAGGATAACAACTACCGCTGCTATCATGACTCCGATGTTTCCTTTGCTTCCTTTGCCTGCCATGCCATCACATATTAATAATTAGTTATTATAAAATTAATAACATAAGTATTTATACTTATCTTTTGGCGCGCGGCCTTGCCGTAAAGATGACTTTCATAAACTTTACAGTCAAGTTCAGTCTCTCAAGGAAAAGTCGCAAGTTTGCAGAGAAATAATGATATACGATAACTAAAAGCCCTTCAGTGTTATCTTATATGCGTACGGTCTCTAAGGAGACCCGATACAACGCTTACTTCGAATTCGATAGAGACAAGGCCTGAATTCAGCGTAACGTGATAATTCTTAGGGTTTCTGTAGTCATAACCTGCACCAAGGCCATACAATTCAGCAAGTTCGCCTGCAACTCTCAGCTCGTCCGCTTCACGTTTTCTTAGAATTCCAACTATCTCATCTATTGGCTTACCAAAATAATCAACACGTTTAGGGTCGTTTGAGAGCCTTGTTGCTTTAATCACAGGATCCGCATCAACATAGATAAAGACGCACTTATCCGCATCAAGATGACCCACAAACCTTGATTCCCCAATTGCCTTGCCTGACTCGAAGATAACCTTTATTCTGTCGTTTAGCTCCCTTAATTCCGTACCGTTCTGACTTCCATACCACTCCTCAAAAGATACCTTTCCGTCAGGACATAAATCTTTATGGAGATCTCTCAATATGCCTCCTGCAGAGACAACAGGCAGACCATATGCTGTCGCAAAGTGGTTTGCCAATGTGGATTTGCCGCCACCAGGGCCGCCGGAGAATAC
>JASHTL010000120.1 GCA_030040595.1 Microcaldota archaeon | reverse complement strand
GGAATTGTAGAATTCGCTAGTAGCGTGGCCCTGGGAGGAGAAATGTTAGGAAGCGGCTCTATAGCAATTGGATTGGCACTGGTATCTAGAAGGGCTGCCAATAAAAGAATGGGAAATGCACAGAGGATGGCAATGGCTCTGGATTATTAGGGAGCATTGCATATAGGGAGTATACAATGCAGCCCTTTCGGGCTGCTGATTCCTTTAACCCACCCTCTTCTTTGCTTCTGCTCTTTTGATCTGTCGCTCCAGCATGATAGTCATACTTTCAACCTGTATCTTGTTCCGGATCTTTGGAGATCGCCCCTGCTGACCAGTGCGTCAAGGTCTGATCGGAACTCTGCCCTGTCAATGTGTACTTCTGGAGGCTTTGGCCGCACCTCCGCAGTCAGCTTTGCATGGTGCGGTGGCACCAATGTCGCGTCCCTCACGACAATTGCGAGTATCTCATGCTCCTCAAGGCTCAATGGAGTTCTCTGATGCGGCAACGCACGATCGTTATATGCTTCCCTTCTCATAGCCATGACTATTCTGTTCCTCTCCGGAGCCCTTACACTTCTTTCCAGGCGCTCTGCAGCACGCGCGGTTTTTTCCTCATCGCTGAGCCGCCTATCCTCTAGCGTGCTCTTTTCAGCAGTCTTTGTCTCGCTTTTAGGGCCATCGTGCGACAACTCCTCCTTCAGTTCGCGCGCTATGGCCTTAGCCTGGATGTGCTCTCCCCTTAAGGTGCTCTCCGCCTGTGCGAATTCTAGGAGCCTTTTCATCTCCTCGGCACTGGTCGCGGACTTTATTATCTTGACTATCTCTTCTATTGAATGTTGCGTGGCTATGTTCTGCATGTTGTAGACTATTGGCCGTTGCGTGGGTATGTTCTGCATATCGTAGACGTTTTCATCCCCGTATACCCTTTTCTTCCATAGAGAGTCGATCTCTATCATGGCAAACAGCGCATCCTGCTGCCTTCCCAGGGAGACAAAGGTTGCTGTAGCTTCTTTCACGGTGCTGAGCCCAAGGTGCATCCTCTTTCTTGGACGCGCCCTGTGGTCTGCATATTTGAACTTGTCCTTGCCTAGCTCATAATGCTGTGCAAGGTCTGCCATGTGGGCATATTTCCCAAGCTCTCCTGCCCTATACGCAAATTCGCCCGCGATTTCCGTTTCGCTTCTTTCAGGGAAACGCTCGGCCATCCTTGATATTATCCCGAAGATGTGCGCAGTTGGCATATTCAGGTCCAGGGCGATATCAACAGCACCATAGTATGCCTTGGATTCAAGTTCTCTTATCGTCTTTGCGTCAGCCGTAGGATGTCGACGTGCAATCGATCCGATGCTGCCCAGATGCTCTTCCAGCTTTTTACGCGATTCTGCCGTTTCTGCAAGCACATGCACTGGTTCTTTCATTACCTTTATGTACAGGTTTGCCTCGGTCGCAATCACAGCGGCCCTTTCCAGAAACATAGCTGATGCGAAGTCGTTTCCTGCGTCTCTTAGGCCCTCGGCGATCTGCTTAGTCTTGAGATACTGTGTGACCGCCTCTACAAGTCCGTCTTCACGCAGTTCAGGGTTGCTTGATCTTATTCCCTTGTATTCCTTAATCTGAAGCACGGGAGGAATAGCGGAATTGTCTGTTTCTGTGACAGCGTCAGAGATAGCGGTCATCGATAGCACCAAGCATTAGGATTGATTAATGCGGCTTTGTCTTTTAAACGTTTGCAGGCATTTAGTCAGGGCCTGCTTCCGCATTGATAGGCTTATAAGTCTATAAGACCATAACTAATTTTCTCAATGGCTGCAGGCAGCATAATTCTTCTTCTAAGTTCTGACTTTCCGATAGGCAAGTAGCAAGCTATATATCTTTTTCCATTGTGAAGAGACCATGGCGCCAGACCAGATGCAGTCGAGTCCTATGTCGCAGGCGCAGCAGACACAGCAAGCAGCGTCAGAACCTCAACCGCTACCTGCGCAGCCTGAGGGAGAGGCAACTGCAAAGGTGCCGGGAAAATTTCCAGTGCTGCCTGTGATCGGCGCCGTGATAGCAATACTGGTAGTAATAGGGGCGTACTTTGCGCTTTCCGGATCCAGCGGCAGCGGTGGTTCGAGCAAGCTCCTCGACGAGCTCTCCTCGCCCCAGAACCAGACTGCGGTGAACGTGATGGTGATAGCCGCAAATGGAATAATAAGCAGCACTCAGTTCAACGTCAGTTACAACGGCGTTGCAAAGGCCCATCTCAATACATCTTCACTGCTTGGCGATATAAGCGCCACAGTACCGATAAAACTGGGTTTTGAGAAGTATGCGAATAACACAAGGCTATCGCTCAATGCGTCCGACATACCGCTTCTTGGGAACCTGAGTATAGTGCAGATAAGCCTGGAGAACGGGACCTCCTACTCATGTTCTGCATCTAACGGCGGGATCCTGGGGAGCCTGGAAGGTTCCTCCTCTAACGCATCAGTGTCCAAGGGCATGACGTGCCAGGTCGGGCAGAACTCCAATGTCTCACAGTTTACCAGCGATCTGGGCGATCTCTCCAGCAGCGGGATAAACAATGCGACTGTGAAGGTGCTTGGAAATAGGGAGTACAACGGCCAGGGATGCGTTCTCGTGCATATCTACGGCAACATGAACCAGTCCGATAACACGACGGTCTCGTACAGCCTCTTCACGTGCCTTTCGGACAAGTACAACGTGCCGCTCAACGTCACGCTGGCGGCAAACGAGGTGCAGAACTCGTCTGACACATTCACGCTCAACATGACCATGCATGAGACTTCGATAGGGAACCCTGTCACGCTGGCAGGCCTTGCAACCCTGCCGGGACCCCTGAATGCATCAAACTCCCAGGGCAGCGGTGAGAGCGGGCTTGGGACAAGCTGCATCGCTGTCGCGGGATACTTATGCGAAGATCCTTCCATGAATGCGGCGGGCCAGCTAAGCTTCACGTTTGGCCAGAGTATCGGAATTACGCAGTACAACGTCGGACTCGCATGCGCGGCACAGTCAACAGCAGGAGGGGAGCCTTATTCGGCCTCTTCAGGCGCGTTCTACTATCCTACATCGTCGTCAGGCGCATCGCTATCCAGCACATTACCTGCGCAAGGAAGCGCGATTACGCTGTATTCTGGCCAGACGGAAAGTATAGCAGACCTGCCTTGCTTTGGCTCGACAGGCAGCCTGTTAGGCACTGCAGGCGCGGGCTCTGAGTTTACAGGCTATATATGGTATAACTACACGGACAACGACACAGCACCTGGGGCTAGCAACCCATGGCTTACTTCGAAGATTGCAACAGTGTCCGTTTCACGCCCCTACGGGAACACCGGCGGGGCAGCGACCACAGCGCCGTATTATACAACCAGGCCGACTACCACTGTTGCACCGAGCACAAACACCACTGCAGGCATAGACACGCCGTTGAACTCCAGCGAGCTTGAAGTGATAAACAATGCTTCTGACATCTACTTCGAGGATGCTGGAAACATGTTCCTAAACGGAACGCTGCAGGACGAGGTCTATGACAATGTAGTTAACGCAACCCCTTATGTTGCAGGTGGAAAGCCATCGGTCATATATCTGTGCTCGATAACTGCCATTTACTGCGGCGAAAACAAGTGGGCTATGGCGCTGGCATTGGGAAGATTCGGCAGTTTCTCGCAGCTGTACAACGGGTATAGCTCCTTCGGTGACGATGACGTTCCCACTCTTTACTGGACAGAGAACAACTACACGGCAACCGACACAACCGGAATCGACAAGAACGGCATAGCCATAGGGAACAGCTACATGAGCAAATACATAAACTTCTTCTCGATCGAGGGCAATGGCCAGATAACAGGCGACTTCTTCATCCAGCCGTTCAGTGTTATCAGCGAGG
>JASHTL010000119.1 GCA_030040595.1 Microcaldota archaeon | reverse complement strand
TGGCCGACATCGTACTTGTCCACTCCAGTCACTTTCACGTCCTGGCCCTTGACCTCGACCTTCGTGTCCCCTACTATCTTTGCCTTCCTTGCTATCTTCTCGCCGAAGATGTTCTTTATGTAGAAGTCCTTGCCCTTTATCTCAGTGGACATTGGGAAGTGCGCGAATATTATGGTCATCTTGCGCTCTATTCCATCGTTTACGCTCTTGAGTGCCTCCCTCAATTCCGTTGAAAGTGCCATAGATGCGAGCGCGGCCTTGCGCTGGAGTTTCTTGTTTGCAGCTATGCCTATGCTTATCTTGTTTCCTGTGACGCTTACCTTGAGGAGGCGCAGGTCCACCCTCTTCTGCGTGGAACCGCGCTTTCCCTGAATGGTGGCCTTGTCAGATTCTACTTTCACCGTTATTCCGCTTGGTATCTCTATTTCCGTGTCAGCCATGGTAATCATCAATACACGTACACAAGGAGCCTGCCTCCGATGCGCTTTGCCTTCGCATCCCTGTTGGTCATGATGCCCTGGGATGTCGAGACTATCAGTATTCCAAAGTGAACGCTCGGTATGTACCGCTCCTCGAACTTCTGGAACGTGCCAAGCGTGACAGGATACCTTGGCTTTATCACGCCAACATCGTTTATCTTTTTCGAGAGCTGTATCCTTATCTTCTTGAACTTGCCCTCCTTGACTTCCTCGTAATTGCCAACGTAGTCGTGCGCCTTCATAGTCTCGAGCACCGACCTTATCAGCTTTGTAGAGGGCACGTCGCACTCGTACATTCCCTTCGACTCGTACACCTTTATCTTGTTTATCGTATCAGCCAGCAGATCAACCATCGTTTCACCTGAATTTGTCAAAACCTATCTCCGGAGCTATCTCCCTGAAGCACCTTCTGCAGACGTAGAGGCTGTATGACCTTATCAGGCCACGCGAAGTGCCGCATATCCTGCACTTCCTCTGCCCTCTTCCCTTGTACTTCAGTTCATAGCTCATCTTCATTGGATCATCTCTCCTTTGCCGCAACCTTTGTGCCGAACTTCTGCTCTATGAAGCGGTGCAACTCCTCTCTCGGTATGTTCCTGTGCTTGACCGAGACCCTGCTCGCTGCTCTTCGCCTCAATTCTACGCGCTTTCCCCTCCTGCCGAAAGAGGCGTTGATGTTCATGCCAAGCATGCCTATCTTTGGGTCGTACTTGACCCCGGAGAAGTATATGTACTCGCTTATTCCGAAATTGACGGAGTTGTTTGCTATCGCGCTCTCGGATATGGTGTTGTTGTTCGCGTCAAGCGCCCTCTTCAGCAGGTCCTGCGCCTCGCTGCCACGCAGGGTGACCATCGCGCCTATCACCTGGCCTTTCCTTATCTTGAGCTCCGGTTCCCTGCGCTTCGCCCTAGTCGCCACTGCCTGCCTGCCTGTGAGCTTCTCAAGGAGCGCCTTTGCATTCGCATAGGTGTCCTCCTTGTCTCCTATGCCTATGTTGACGACGAGCTTCTCGAGCCTCACTTCGCGCATGGGATTATCGTTTGCCATATTACTCGCCCACCACCATGACGTTATTCACAAGGGTCTGGAATGTCCCCTTTCCGCTGTCGACCTCTACAGTGGCTGCCCTGGTTGCAGTGCCATGGTTTATGCCCTTTATCGTGCCTCTCTCAGATGCGTGCGCGCCCTTGATTACGTAGCACTTTGCGCCGTTGGAGAACTTTACCACGGATCCCACGGAATTGTCCTTGACTGTAACGGAATCATTGACATGCACCTCGCCATTTCCGGGGAGCACGGATCCGTCGTAGAGTCTTATCATTATCTTGTTATTGCGGCCCATGTACTTTCCTATTACCTTGACGTATCTCTTGCCGGATTTTTCCTCTTCCACGCGTATGGCACCGTGCTTTGCCACGTCTATGGTATATGACTCTCCTGTCGGCTTGAGCGTTACGACGTCACCGAAACCCACGGGGTACTTCCTGTCCTTGACCTCCTTTCCGTTTACCAGCACATTGCCCGACTTTATCAGTATGCCTGCCTCGCGCGAGTCATCAGCAACATTCATCTTCTCCTTCAGCAGCGTAACAATGGCGATGCTGTTCTCAAGGGTATGCCTGCCTGCGCTAGGCTTCGTCACGTACATGGATAGTTTCCTTCCTATCCTCATGTACTTGCTTGCCGCAAACCTGTTTACGTGCCTGCTGTTTCCCTTGTTAGACATCATGCCACCTTCTTTTCCACTTGCTGCTTCGCAGCCTGTTGCGCCGGAGCCTGCTGGCTTGGCGTCTGCTGCTTTGCGACCTGTTGCTTTGTAACCGGCCTTGTGCCTTTAAGCTTCTCCATCTTAGCGCTCCTGAGTTTGTCAGTGAGGTCGAGATCCGTGAGGTATACATTTGACGAGTATATCGGCAGGGGGAACTCCTTGCCCTTCGCATCCTTCCTGTTGATGCCTTCGATGAATATGCGGCCTGTCTTAAGACTCACCTGGCTTACTTTTCCGCTCTTGCCCCTGTGCTTGCCTGACTGCACCTTCACGGTGTCGCCTTTCCTCACGCTTATGCTCCTCGATTTTATCCCGAGCTTCTTCGCGAGCTCGTCAGAGACGTGAGCGTGCATGAACTTCTGCCTGTCGTGCAGCGGCGCGTTGAACCTGAACTTCCTTTCCTTCCTAGGCTGGCTGCTCTGTATCATCTCAAACAATCCTCGACGCGACTCCCGCGACCTTTACGAATCTCTCCACTACCTCCCTTGCCATTGCTCCCTTTACTTCAGTGCCTATCGGCAGATTATCATCGCTGATCATTATTCCGGCATTGTCCTCGAACCTGAGACGCATGCCGTTTGCGCGCCTTATCAGCGCCTTCTGCCGAATTATGACAACGCGGACCGGCTTCTTGAGATAGGTCGCAGTGCCTTTTGTGACGCTCGCCGAGATTATGTCTCCGACGCCTGCTGAGGAGAGCCTGCCGTGCTCTCCGCCGGTCTTACCTATTATGTGTATCATCTTGAACTCGTATGCTCCGCTGTTGTCGGCGCACGGTATCACCGACATGGGAACGAATGCTTTTGTAATTTTTGAGGCGACTCCCTTCATCTATATCACTTCACTATTCCCGTAACGACGAACGACTTCGTCTTGCTCAGTCGCCTTGTCTCGGCTATGTTGACTACGTCGCCCAGTTTCGCGTTTATGCAAGCAGGATTGTGGGCTGGTATCCTTGACCTCTTCCTCAGGAATCGCTCATACTTGTACATGTACCTGGCGAAATCGGTCTCGACTATCACGGTCTGCTTGGCCTTGTCGCTGACGACCCTGCCGGTAATCTGTATGCCTCTGGGCAGCGCTCCTCCGTGTATCCCGCACCTTGGGTCAGTGCACTCGGCCAATGAAATCACTTTCTCCTCTTGTAGTACTTGATTGCCTTCTCGGTCCTTTCTACAGGACGGAAAGCTATCTCATTGCCGTCGACATCGAAATGCGCGCCTTGGAAATAGAACCTAAACGATGACGACTTCTTGACCACACGTTTGGAACCGTTTAAGGTCTCCATCACGAGCGTGTTCTTGGTCTCGTCTATCACAATTCCAGATAGACCTCGTTGTTTCTTATCCAGTGACTTTAGCACTCGTGCCTTCAGCCCGATGAGCTCATTAAGCACTATATTTTTGTTGTCATAGCCCATGAGGGTATTATGACCACAGATAGTTTATATCTATTTGGCTTTTTAACCCTTTCGCTTGCCATGGCTTTGCAC
>JASHTL010000020.1 GCA_030040595.1 Microcaldota archaeon | reverse complement strand
GTAATGCCGCCTAAGGTTGCCCATACCCAGGTTGTCATCGTGCCGATATTCAAGGACGAGGATGCGGATACCGTAAAGGAATTCTCAAAGAAGCTATTCGAAAAGATAAAAGGCAGATACAGGACAGAGCTTGACCTGAGGGAAGGGGTGACCCCTGGATACAAGTTCAATGACTGGGAATTGAAGGGCGTGCCTCTCAGGATAGAGGTAGGGCCGAAGGACATAAAGAACGGAAGCGTTGTCTTCGCCAGGAGGGACACCAAGGAAAAGAAGAGCGTCAAGAATGAAGATGTTGAGAAGGAAATCCATGCGACGCTGGATGCTATACAGCAAAGTCTCTACGATCGGGCCCTGAAGGAACTTAAAGGAAGCATAACCGAGGCTCATGACTACAAGGAAATGCAGAAAATAATCTCGTCAAAAGGGGGATTCGTCAAAGTTAACTGGTGTGGAAAAGACGCATGCGAAGAAAAGATAAAGAAGGATACAACAGCGACGAACAGGGTAATACCGTTCAATGAAAAGAAAAAGGGAAAGTGCATAGTCTGTGGCGAACCCACGGACACGGTTGCATACTTTGCAAAGGCATACTGATCCAAATCAGGGTGCACCCTTCACTTCTCCTGCAGCGCTTATCGCGTCTTCTATCGCGGTGCCTTCGTCCCTTAAGAGTTTCCTCAGTATTCTCTTCGTCTTTCCATCAACCACAAGTGCCAGCATTCCAGCGCCTTCAACTTTCTTAACCGATTCTGCCTTAGAGGCGATTCCGCCTCTTCCGACACTCTTTCCATTGCCATTTCCGTTCTTCCTAGACATAAGAACAACAGCCTTTACATTGACCCCTCTTCTCATATTGAGCATTTCTGCGGCATCTGCAACCAAGCGGTCATTATCCCCCCAGGTCGTTTGCCTGGTAGCCAATGGGTCGTTCTCGTTCATTACAACCATTGTGTTCTCTTTCAGCGCCCGGATACTGACGGAGCTTACACCTGTCTCCGGGTCATCGTGCATGTGGTTGCTCTCGACAAGCAGCTGCAGGATATGCACAGGTCTTCTTCCATGTAGCCTTCCAATCGCATTCCATATGCCGAAGCATGCAATGTAGGCAGCGGTTATCTTGGGCTGCCCCCTCCCCGCGGCTATTCTAGGGTCATCGTAATCGGTGAGCCGTCCTCGCTCCCTCGCGCCCGAAGTTACTACTACGAACTTGGTATTGTCCCCAAATGCTGTCTCTTTGCCCCAATGCGCAGTTATGTCCCTGGCCAGCCCGCTAAGGACTCTCCAATCGATCACGTCTCTACTCCTAAGCCTGCTGCGTCTAAGTATGCTGGCAGTGCCTATCTTCACAAAGACTATATTATCCAGCGGCTCGGCTGTGTTTACAGTGCCTACTCTAGGTGTTATTACTCGGCGCATAATGATCACAAAAAGTCAGGGTGCCATTATGCCACAGCTGGCGCTGGTGGCGTTGGCTCTTGTGTGGCAGCGTTGCGGCTAAGGTACATTGCTTTTATCTGCACATTCTGCTGCATGATGTTAACCTTGCCTGCAAATAGGCAAGTAGGATGTGGATTCCGTCATTTATAAACGTATCCTACAATCATGCAGAATCTCAGAGACTCTCTTCTCATCACTAATCAGGAATACCTCGTCTCATCATCGACGAAGATATATGCACGGTTAAATCTAAATGCATTGCCAATGGTTCATCTTTTAACTCCACTGAAAGTTTATTCAAAACCCATTCTGTATTAATCAAGATACGGTAGCTCCAGCATAACCTATCATCGCTGATTTGTTATGTCAGATTATCATCTAGCCTGCATCCTTCTATTGGTAGGTTCTATCTCTTTCAGTAAAACAGTCACTCGCTGCCTGATGAGCTCTATTACTTCTTTTTTACCTTTCCTGTCCAGTTTGCCCATCTTAGGAATATCCCAGTGACGTGCTTGCGGTATGTTTGGACATTCTGATTGATCACACAATGTTATTACTATGTCAGACTGTTCAACCATCTTAGGATCAAATGGTTTTGATTTCTGCTTATTCAAATCTATACCATAGTCTGCCTTCATTATCTCCACGGTATCCTCTTGGAATCGCTCCGCCGTGTAATCATTTCCGGCACAGCTCCAGGCTTGGTTTCTTTTGGAATAGTAGTTGAAGAAAGCCTCGGCTATCTGGCTTCTGCCTACGTTTCCACCGCAGATAAACAGCACTTTCATAGAACTAACCAACCTCTTAAACTATAAAATAACCACCCTATAGCTTTAAGGAAACTTAGAGTTTACGAAGGTTTAAATATATATGTATACATATATACATACGATGGTTATGGCAAGGCAGATATCTGTGTCAGACGAGGTATACGAAGAACTCTCCAAGAGAAAAGGAGGCAAAAGTTTCTCCGAATATATAAGGGAAAGTATAGGTATCACTAGGGATAATAGGGAATTCCTCAAATTCGCTGGAATATGGAAAAAGGACGCTAAGAAAGTTAACGACTTTAAAAAAATGATAGCGAAAGAGAGGAAACGGAATCTTGGAAGAGAGTTTAACTGGTAATATAATGGTTTGTTTGGATACGAGCATACTGATAGACTATCTGAACGGCAATGAAGGAATTATACGTATAGTTAAATCTTATTTAGAAAGGGAAAAACTGTCGACAACATCAATAACTGAGTATGAATTACTTAAACATCCAGACGAAACGAAAAGAGAGGAAGCACAGGAATTCTTACTTACTATTAAGGTATATAATTTAGACCAGGAAGCTGCTAAAAAATCCTCGCAGATATATAGGGACCTTAAAATGAGAGGTAAACCTATAAATGAAAACGATATCTTAATTGCAGGAATTGCAATGACAAACAAAGAGTCGATACTGACAAGGGATCCTGATTTTAAACACATCGAAGAAAGTAATAGGATAATCGTTGTCTAATCTAAAACACGCTTTCGAAATCTGGTTTCTGTATATAACCCCGTTGATGGATTAGTCCCGACATATCTCAACAAAGTTATCAAACTTATACGGCAATAGATTGAAGTGGCATCTGGATTTGATTTTACTCGAATAGACACGAATAAATTCGGTTATGACATCATAGCGGATTTACTTGGTAATAAGTTTTATCTGAGAATCGGTGAGATTTATTATTTCTGACTCTGTAACAGCTTGACTGAGATTTTCAATAGTGATGTTATAATTGCCATAGAATTGTGCTGTGGGCCCTCCAGCCGTTAATATGTATATAGAAAAAAGATAGTTCTTGTAAGTTCCCAATACATAATAATGATAACGAGCTGCAAGAATGGTGGAATTATTTCCATACTCAAACAACGTTTCATTGAAGATTGTATATCTTGAACCATCATACGATTTATTTATGATGTTTTGAGAAGACACGAAGAGTACATTCGCTGCATTGAAATATGCGCTTGAGTAGTATGAATTATAGGTAACATTCGCTTGCGCTAAAGAATTATATACAGCGACCCATATTGCTAGGGGGTATGCGCCTGGATATGGCGTAAATGCGTTTGCAGAGGTAAATTCTACAAATCTTGCTCCTACTAAGCCTTGTGAAGAATTCGACGTAACATTTTGTGAAAGTACCCAATAATCCGTACCTAACGCTGAACTTACCGTACTTGCATTTACTACCTGTGGTGCACTATTCGAAGAATTGCTGTTATTGTGGAACGAAAAGAAGAGTATGGCGATTAGGACCAAAACTAAGAGTATAGCAAGAATGTATGCCAGTTTCATGAAGAACTTATCTGCTAATTAATTTTATATACCAGTACTTTAATATCCAAAATTCAACGATTTCTCTGCCCGTATCCCTATATTCATTGGAAAAGATCTGCAAAAATCGGATATTAAAACCTATCTAGAAACAGGGACGTAGTCCCGACCAGATTCGAACTGGTGTTCATGGGTCCAAAGCCCATTGTCCTTGGCCACTAGACGACGGGACTGCAGATAGCTATTTCATATTTACCTTTAATATACTATACTTGGAGGTTCCATGACAGAAAAACTCTACCTTAAAGACATGTACAAGAAGGATTTCGATGCTGCGGTAACTAGGATAGAAGGCACTAGCGTCTGGCTTGACAGAACAGCTTTTTACCCTACTGGAGGTGGACAGCCCAACGACACCGGGAAGCTGACCTCTAACGGCAAGGAATTCAAGGTCATCGAAGTACGAAAGGACAGGGATGACGTTATGCATACGTTGGAAAATGCAGACGGCATAAAGGCAGGAGATACTGTCAAAGGCGTCATCGACTGGGAGAAAAGGTATGCCTACATGAAGTACCATACGTCCATCCATATATTCGACGGAATAGTCATATCGCAGCATGCAAGCGAAGGGCTTTCA
The DNA here is from genome assembly GCA_030040595.1 of Microcaldota archaeon. Classification (GTDB taxonomy): domain Archaea; phylum Micrarchaeota; class Micrarchaeia; order Micrarchaeales; family CABMGC01; genus JAKAVK01. The sequence goes on along the minus strand of JASHTL010000020.1, from coordinate 9,700 downwards.
ACAGGCAGCCAGATCTACCAGGATCGCGCTAGGATAGACTTTGACATGCCACAATTGAACAAGGAGCTTGCACAACAGATACTTGACCAGACAAACAAGATAATAGCCGAAGGCAGAAGGATACTTGTAAGGGAGGTTGACCGCAATGAGGCCCTGCAGATGCCCAACCTTGTGAGGACGGAGCCCGGAAGAGAGCTGATAAAGAGGCTTGATACTGTACGCATAGTGGAGATAGAAAACCTTGACATGCAGATGGATGGCGGCCTGCACGTGCTAAACTCAAAGGAGATCGGAAAACTGGAACTCAGCTCTTTCACAAACAAGGGTTCGCACAGCAAAAGGGTCGAGTTGAGGATAATCGATTAGCCCAACGAGGCTATGCAGGCGATCTCGACTTTTGCTTTCATTGGAAGCCCTGACACGCTTACCGTGGCCCTTGCGGGTTTCTGGCCCTTGAAAAACTCCTCGTATATTGAATTGAACGCTTTCCAGTCGTTTATATCTGAGAGAAATGCCTCTACCTTGACTACATTGCCAAGGCCGGTGCCTGCCGAATCAAGGATCGCTCCCAGGTTCCTGATCGCTTGCCTTGTCTCTGCCTCAATTCCTCCGGAAACGAGTTTTCCCGTCTTGGGATCTATGCCAATCTGGCCAGAGCAGAAAACTAATCCGTTTGCCTTCAATGCCTGCGAATATGCCCCGCCCGGGGTAGGCGCCTTGCCTGTGAATATCTCTACAGCGTTCATTCTACTGCCTCAGAGTTCCTTGGTAGCTACATCTATCGGCTTCTTCTCGTATTCGAGTACCGCTTTCTTGATCGCTCTCAAAGAGAGCGTTGCGCAGTGCATCCTCACAGGCCCTGGGTCCACGCCTATGATCTTGAGCAACTTCTCCTTGTCCATCTTCTCTATCTCGGCGAGACTCTTGCCCTTTATCTCGCCGGTGAGCATGCTTGCTGTGCCCATCGAGATCACGCATCCGCTGCCCTGGAACTTTACGTCCTTTACCTTGCCCTTCTCTATTTCCAGGTAAATGTCTATCTTGTCTCCGCACGATATGTTCTCCTCGTGCATCTTTGCGCTGGGCTTCGCCATCTCGCCCTTATTCTCAGGGTGTTCGTAATGGCTGATAAGCTCCTCCGCGTACATGTCGAGCTCCATAAATATCGCTTATCCTGCTGCAAAGGTGAATGGGAAGAAACTAATTAATATACCGAATACAAGGGCTATGGCGCCCAACGCAGCCGTCAGGTAGACAATCTTGGACTTCCTCGCTATGTTGAGAAGGAAGTTGATCAGGACCAGGCTCACAGCCGTCGCAACGATTATCGCTATTGCCAAACCGATGGTGCCTATCTGGGCAAGCCCGGCAACTACCTCGGCCTTGCTGAATACCCAAGTGACGAAGACTGCAGCGGTTGTTGCGAACAGCCCCACAAGGAAGGAGAGCCTGAAAGCCTCTTTCGCCTCGACATTCATCAGGAGCATCGTGCTTGTCGTGGCCCCGGACCTGCTCACGCCAGGCAGCGCGGCAAGCCCCTGTGCAATGCCCACAGCGACATACTCCTTGATCCCTATCTGTTCAAGCGTCTTCCTGTTCTTGTCGTTCGCGTACTTGGATCTCGAATACCATATCAGCGCAGCGTCAGCGAAGAGGACAAGGCCCAGTATTATCATCGGCAGCCCTATGTTGTAGCCGCTTGATACCTTGTCTACTATCACGTAGAGCGGCACTGCGACGATTCCTGTCACTATAGTAGTTACCAATACGTACTTGAAGAGTTTCCACTCGTACTTGCTGCCCCTGCCTGTAAGCGCCCTGATAAGCATCCACACCTCCTTCCTGAAGTAGATCACAGCTGCAAGCACCGTGCCTATCTCCATGAAGAGCCCGAACGCGTATGCCTGCTGGAAGTTGAGCCCCAGGAGGTATTGCGAGACAAGTATTATCTGCGTCTTGCTGCTTATCGGAAGCCACTCCGATATGCCCTGGACTATCCCCAGCACTATTGATACGAACAACTGGTAAAGAGACATTTTGCAAAACCTAGCGTGAAAGTCATTTCCGAGTCTTTATATATGCCGAAGTGGTTTATAATCCTTATGCAGTCCATTCTCATCGATACAAGCTCCATAATCTTCGGGCTGGCCAACAAGAAGGATATATTCAAGGTTGTGCGGGAAAGGAATCCTGCATATGCTCCAATCATATCAAAAGGTGTAATAAGGGAGCTTGAGTCAATAAAGGCCAGGCGTGAGAAGTACAGCAAGTACGCAGGCGCGGCACTGCTCCTCATACCTGCCTCAAATGTGGAGATATCTGCTGATCCATCCTCTGTGGACGGATGGCTGGCCAGAGAGGCAAAGAGCAAGGGCTACGCTGTCTGCACCAACGACATAGCCCTGAAGAAAAGGCTGAAGGCAAGCAAAATAAGGGTATTCAGCATTACAAGGTCAGGATCTCTCAGATAGGCATATAAATGCTCTTCTGCCAATATGATATCGAATATTTTCCACCTATTCTGAATTCTGAACGGTGAGCCTTTGTACTATGTGCACACGATAAAGGACACGATAAGCATAGCGCCGAAGTACTTCGGCGAGGACATCAAGAAGTCTGCCGAGAGCATACTCAGGGCCAAGTACGAGAGGACCATAGACCGCGACCTCGGTATAATACTCGCGCTCTACAACGTGAGAGACATAAGCGACGGATATCTCACTCCGGGAGACCCGTCCACGCACAACGATGTCACGTTTGACGTGCTAACATTCAGCCTTGAAGTCGACGAAGTGGTTGCAGGGGAGGTCTCAGAGCTTGTAGACTTCGGATGCTTCGTAAGACTGGGACCAATCGAGGGTTTGGTGCATCTCTCGCAGATAACCAGCGACTTCATAACCTATGACAGGAAGAACGGCATATTCTCCTCAAGGAACACGGGAAAGAGCCTGAAGAAGGGCGATCTCGTATATACAAAGGTCTCGACGATAAGCCTGAAGAACAGCATAAAGGATACCAAGATTGCGCTCACAATGAGACCCGACGGACTCGGCAAGCCTGAATGGGCAAAGGAGGGAGGAAAGGTCAGGGAGAGAAGGCCGACAACCTCGCGGCCAAGGCGAAGGTGATCTAATGCCAGACCAAGCATGCAAGAATTGCAGGTTCATAGTGATGCAGGGCAACGTATGCCCGGTGTGCGGATCCAACCAGCTCACGCCCAGATGGTCCGGCTACGTAGTCATACTTGACGCGGAAAAGTCGCAGCTCGCCAAGAAGCTGAGCATAAAGGTTGACGGCACCTACGCGATGAGCATAAGCGACTGATAACAGCGCGCATGTTCCTAATCTTTCATAAGACAGAAACTAAGCCTGTACTCGATCATGTATGCTAGCAGTATCCCCGAAGGTTTGCAGAAACTGAGCATGCATGCCATCACTTCCCTATAATCCCTTGCCATGACAGTCAGGTCCTTTCCCTGCACCGGTCTCACAACACCGTTGAGATCATCCAATTTTATCATGCCCATTTTTGATAATGCCAGGTTCTCAAGGCCTTTGTGTCCAGCTCCATCTCTAAAGAATCCTTCGACTATTAGCCTATCTGTAACCTCAGCGGCAAAAGCAGCCTTCAATTCATCATCAGGAGCAGCATACGCAACGCTGTCCTCCTCATGCGAAGATTCTGTCCCTAAAAAGTCGTTTGAAGCCTCAATCCTTACTCTCTGCCTGCTAACATTCAATGATCTTAGTAGAAGCATCACTCCTATGCCTATGAATATGGGCAGGAACCTTGAGAGATATGCCTCAATGGCACTCATATCCTCACCATGCTGTATCTGCCATGCGACATCAGCATGGTCTTGTATCCAAGGTCTGGCATTGACCTAAGTGCTTCTTCCAAGTCCGGCATGTCTATACCTGTCTCCCTAGATATCTCGGACAGATCCAGGCTGGGTCCGTACCGACTTATGACTAGAAGGGCGGTGGCCCTAGCAAACTTTGACCGCACCGATAAGAGGTCTTTCTCGAGCTGCACGTTATGCCTGTTCAATGTGTTTATCCTCTTCGCCAGTATCATTTCAGGAGGATCTGCATATTCACTGCGTTTAAGAACCGAGACCTTTGGGTTGGGTATCTGACTCGAGAGTGTTTCAACAAGGTATGGGAATAAACCGCGTATGTAGAATTCGTAATCGTCTGCGAGTATGGCTGAGATGCTCAATGCCCTCAGAAGGGTCTCGCTGAGCAGATAAAGAGGAGATGACTTTGAATAAAGATCCAAGCTTAAATGATCACTGGCCAGAGAGAGAATGTAGAACCTCTCCTTTTCTCCGGTTCTTATCACATACCTGAGAGAGCTGCCATCGCCTGTCATTTCCAGATGCGGATAGCATCCCAGCTTCCTGCGCACATCCCGTATGCTGGAGAGCAGGGTGGCGTCCATCCTGATCCTGCTTACAAGGTAGCCTTTCGTGTTATCTTCTTCCATCGGCCTTACCCGCCAAGCTTATCGAGAACGCGTCTGCAAGGTCGTCATCCCTGATCCCTATATGCCTTAGCTCCGAGAGTATCAGTCTCTTGTCCCCGCCCCTCTCCATCAGCTCGCTTATCAGGGCATCAAGCCTCACCATGCCTTTCTCCCTGGCCTTAGAGACGATCTCTGCGGAATTCTCACTGCCGCATATTCTCCTTACCATGCCCTCAAACCTCTGCATGCTTGTCTCAACGTTCATGCCCTCATCTATTATCATCCTAACCGGCGCAGCTGCTTCTATCCCAATCACGCGCCTTATGCAGAACGAGTTCCTTACGCTGGACTTGCCTACCTGTATGACAAAGCAGCTGCCAAGCTCCAGGTTCTGTATCAGTGCTATCTGGTCGTCCCTCAGGCCGTAGTTCCTCTGCAGTATCTCAAGCGACTCCCTGTCCTGCACCCTGAAGATGAAGAACGTGGCTATGTTGCCCAGGAAGGGCACATCCACATCGCCTATTATCTGCGATGCTGCTATTATCCCTACACCGTACTTCCTGCCTTCCCTTATTATCGTTTCCAGTGGCCTGCTCCTCCCAATAACTTTCCACGCCTCGTCAAGGATTACGAATATCTGCCTGTCTTTACGTGCGCGACTGCGCATCTTATCCAAGACTGTTCTTAGCGCAGAAACTGCTTCGCTGACGCGCCTCTGCTCAGTCATACCCTTCATGTCCATATGTGCTATCATACTCTTCCCGTCATCAATCAACTTCCCTATGCGCTTGGTATTGACACACTCCGCAGAGAACAGCTTGGCAAACTCTGAGTATTCCCCTGTGAAATCGATCACTATTACCATGCACCCGAGAACGGCGTAGAGCTTAAGCATCAGGTTCTTCGTAAGGTACGTCTTTCCGCTGCCTGTCATGCCTGTTATGAAGATATGGGGGTTCATTAGGGCCTGAGGATCTAGGAAGAACGGCATTGCGTATATCCTGGAGATGCCGATGAATGTGCCATTCTGAGAGGAAACTAAGGCATATTCCTCCCCTTGCTCATCAATTCTGGGCATGTATAGGAGCCTTGAGACTGCCTGTGCGTTTCCAGTATCGTCCATGGGATCAACCAACCTCGGCCAACAGCTCCTCGCCTTTCAGGATAGAGTAGCTTGCATTGAGCACAGTGGAGAAAGCATCTGCTACATGCGTAAGAGAAGCAAAAGACGATCTTGACGCGTCAGCCTCGTCATGCGATACCGCCACTGTCCTTATCCTTATTGAAACGTCGAGGGCCTTGCCCCTGCCCTGCACGCCCTCTATTTCCTTCTCGAAAAGATCGATTTCCCTCTTGATCGAGTTTGCCCTGTCATAAGCTCCTTGGGGAAGCCTTGCAAGGGAGATCTCCCGCATTCTCCTCTTGGTCTCAAGCCCCTCAAGCATGGCGCGCTTGTTAACTTCCCTCAAACCAATGGAGAACTCGAACGGGTCGCTTATGCCTTCTATGAGCGAGAGCATCTCTGCACTGCCTACGCTCACGCTCCTGTTCAACCTGAGAACTGCGACCGAGACAGATTTGTAGGAAGTGCCAGCCTTCTTTACTGCCGACGATATGCCAAAACCCAGCCTGTACCCATTACGCACCTCCATGAAAAGGGAGCGTTTCAGCAGTATGTTGTTTATTATGTGCCCGGAGCTGTAGTAGAGGGCAGCCGCGAATACTAGCACAGCAGAGAGAGCGAAAAGAACTATATTGTAGAAGAAGATGCTGACTATGAGAATAACTACGGCAATCGCATAGAACATGTATGAATAGAGCCTGTTCCCGAAAGAGTTCTCATCCATAGTATCACATGAACCTGAATATCCCGAAGCGTGCCTCGGAGCCGAGTACCTCGGAGAACTCGCGCACTGCTACGCCAGTAACAATGAGGCTGAAGGCTGGCAGGACAAACGTATATACTATCAGGTATGACAATCCCTGCAGGAGCCAGTTGATTGTGCCTGAGAACGTATTGGCGAATGATTCCACAGCTCCAACAACCGAAGATGAAACAGAGGAGAGCAGCGAATTGGATGCAACAGGAGATATGTCGCTGTAAAGATTGCCCTCTATTCCTGCGGCCGTCTGGTTCAGCGACGTGATGCTGCTTAGGTTTATCTGCGAGTTGTACGAAGTGGCTATGACTGCATCAAATACATACGATAGTGGAAAGACTACGTAGAGCCCTATCGCAAGGGCCATCAGGAAGCCGCCGAGCTTCCTGGTCGGATAGAATGACCTCAGCACTAGCCCGGCAGGGAGTATCACTGTGATCGCGCTCGCAGATATGAAAAGAAGCACAGCTCCCTGGACCACCGCACCAATGGCTATCGTGGACAGCAATTTTATTATGTACTCGATTTGCAGGATCAGCGGATTGACAATGTAGGAGAAGGAGATTGTGACTATGAGTATGCTTACCTTTACTGAGGCTATTGCTCCAAGCACCGCATTGAGCGAGAAGAGCGCGGTAAGCAGGAGCGTGGATGTGCCCAATATCGAAGGATGTGAAGTTCCGGAAATGGAGTAGCCGCTCCCTATCAGGTAGTTGTATGCAAGGCATATTGCAGAGTTGCCTGCAAGCGAAGTAGGACACTGCATCGAGGTTGAATTGGAAAGGGTCATCTGGTTTATCGTCGTGCTCACGATGCCGTTCGAGGAGAAAAGCACAAGTAGGCCTCCTACCAGCGCTCCATTGAGTATGGACTGGTATAGCTCGTTCCTGCCGAAATCCTTGAACCTCTTTTCATTGATGGCGTATCCCAATCCCAGCGAGATCCCACTTATGGCTATCATTATGCCTATGACGTACACGGCTATGCTGAATCCGTACTGGCCGAAAGGCAGCGCCTGCATGCACTCACAACACGTTTGCCGTAAAGTTCGATAACAGGTGCGTCGAGGCTAATGCAAAGCTGTTTGCCGTAACGGAGAGCACTGCAACGATTATCGCGCCTACTATCATGTCTATAGCCATCGTATGCAGCGTGGCCCTCTTGTAAGAGGGGAAGAGCTGCCCAAGGGCATAGAATATTCCCGCGACTATGAACAGCACAGCGCTCAGTGCCGGCCCGACGCTCATCAGTATCTGCTGCACAGAATTCAGTGTGCCGAGTATGTCAAGCGAGACCCCGCTTGCCGCAGTTGCCCTGCCAAAGATGCCTAGCACTATAAGAGCAAGAAAGGGTACCCTCGCGCAGATCCTCCTAACATACGACAGTTTCGACTTCTTCCCCATCATTATCACTTTTACTCAAGTAACATAACTTTTACTTAGATATAATATATAAACCTTTGGTCGCATATTAAGATTGATGGAAGAAGAGTACATACCTGCAAAATTTGGCAAACTAATACTCTTGAAAGAAACACGCATTAGGCATATCCTATCAAAACATCCGGAAGTAATGGCATTATGGGATCGTATACCAAAGGCACTTGAAAAGCCAGATTATGTCAAAAGAAGCAGTTACGCAGTCAATGTATGGCTTTATTACAAATTGGTCGAAACTCACGGCAAGTATTTAACCATTATAGTAGAAATATATGATGGAAAAGGCATGCTATTGACTGCATACATAACAGACAGAATTAAAGAAGGCGAGATGCTATGAGAGAGAAGCTGAGGCTCTGGTTTGATGAAGAGGGGGATATCCTAGAAATTTCCATAGGCAAACCTAAGAAGGCTATTTCAAAAGAAATGGGGGCTGATATGCTTGTGAGACTAGACCCGAAGACGAAGAAAGTGATAGGCTTCACCATACTAAACTTTACCAAAAGATTCAAGAGCGGGAAGCGATCATCCCACGGGGTACTGACTCCGATAAGGGCAAGCATCAGCATAAACTGACCTTATCATTTAAGTGCCCGTTAAATCTTAGACGATGCCCGACCATTCCATCTGGCAAAGTATTTTATTCTGCTTGCTATAATCACCAATGAGAGCCATGGACGACGAGGTAGTAGGCACATTCCTATATGCCGCTCTGGCAAAGGACTACATAGCCCACAAGATGGTATTCACTGGGAAGCGCCTGATAATCGCAATGCTCAACTGGGAGGACAACACAGCTATGGACACGCTCTCGTTTAGCGCCATGGCCAGCCTGTTGAGCTTTGTCATCCTGGGATTCCCTTTGCCCACTGCGCCAAAGCTTGACGCCACGTTCCTCGACAACTGGAGCAATATAAAGAACCACAACAAGGGCAGGCCGTTGGTCAGCTATGAGCGCAGCGCGTCAGACGAGCTTGCCGACATAGGAAAGCTGGAGATAGTGGCTCATGGCATACAGTCAATACCGTACTACAGGATAAAGAAAGTGAGGGTAGGCGACGAGCCGCTGACCCGGGACTACCGGATAGACTTCCAGTGCGGGTTCCCTAGGATAGGCACCATGCTGATACCTGACTACTCTCTTGACCAGTTCAAGGAGCTCATCGCCAAAACACCGCTTGCCAGCAAGCTTGACCTGAGCTACGTCATAGTCTAGATCCATGGCTCACGCTGAGTAATCTGAAAAAAGGAAAAAGAGAGAGAAGTTGAAGCGGATTCTTGATGAAACTTCTTTCTAAGAAGTTTCAAATTAGGATTTAGTTGCGGTGCGCTCACAGGTCGCCGAAGCTCCCTGTCTACACGCCCGCCCTATCAAAGCCATGTACTATGGCCACCCTAAATGTCTCGTTTCGGATGTTGCTTCGTCCTTAGATGCTTTCAGGTCTTATCAACTTAGCGCGTGGCTACCCGGCAGTGCCTTGCGACAACCGGTCAACTAGAGGCGCCGAACTTCCGTTCCTCTCGTATTAAGAAGTTCTTATCCTCTGACATTAACACTTCCAGAAGTTGCTACCGTACTGTCTCGCGACGTACTGAACTCAGCTCATGTATCTCTTTAATGGACGAGCAGTCCAACCATTGGCGGGTCCTGCCCCGCCAGGATGAGATAAGCCCATATCGGTGTATCAAACGGCTGGGTCGATGTGAACTCTCACCAGCCACGAACCGGTTACCTCTAGAGTAACTTGTCTGACAGCATGGGGCCTCATCAAAAAGGCCTCCATCGTTCGTTAAGCCCCTGTTTCCAGTCTGCATTCCACGCTTTTCGGAATACAGTCAGCCCCGCATTTGCCTTTATGCTTCACGGAGGGTTTCCAACCCTCCTAAGCGGAGCATTGGTCACTTTCGTTTCC
>JASHTL010000118.1 GCA_030040595.1 Microcaldota archaeon | reverse complement strand
CGTTGGGTAGGCGAGTAAAATATTAGCTGGCTGCACTAAGACTGTTGCTGCGGCAGAGGTCACGCTGTTTGCAGGCACTCCGCTGTCGGTTGCCTGCAGCTCGAACACATAGTTGCCTGTATTTTCGAGTGTGTTCGTTGCGAAGATTGCATTCTGCGACTGGGCTTCTCCATTCGATGTTCCTATGCCAAGGAGCGCATTGGCTTCTGATGCTGTTAGCGTATTCCCGGCAAAGCCTGCAATCCACTGGTATGAGTACGGGGCGTCGCCGCCTATGGCCCCGCTGTCTATTATGTTAGCTGTCTGGTACAGTGCAATGGTGCTAGAAGCAGGGGACGGAGCAGCCAAGATCAACGGGGTTGAGGATGTAGAAGGCCCGCCTCCACCGTAGAAGCCGCCGCCTGAGCCAGGTATATAACAGTATCTGTCATACTCTGATACAGGGTAAGGCGTGGTTGCGGTCCAGGAGCCGACTGTTCCGGCGGAGACTGTGGCGGAGTAGACCTGCGTGTAAGGAGCTAAGTAGCCTCCTACGCAGTAGATATATCCACCGGAGATGAAGCAGCCATCTTCAAGCATGTATTCTAGAGGATATGACGTGGTAGGGGTCCAGGAGCCTACTAGCCCGTTGGAGACAGTGGCGGAGTAGACCGCGTCGGTGCTGGGTCCTCCAACGCAGTAGATATAGCCGTTGGATATGGAGCAGCCAGCGTCGTATATCTCTATAGGATAGGAGGTGGTTGATGTCCAGGTTCCGATTAGTCCGTTGGAGACAGTGGCGGAATATACCTGGTTGTAGGAGCCTGCGTTGCCACCCACGCAGTAGATGTAGCCGCTGGATATGGAGCAGCCGTCACCATCAAAACCTAAAGGATATGGGTTGTCTGACGTCCAGGGTCCTATATTTCCGTCGGAGACAGTGGCTGAGTAGACCTGATTGTATGGGCTTGTCTCGCTACCTACGCAGTAGAGGTAGCCATCGTAGACGGAGCAGCCGGCATCATACATAGGTTCTATAGGGTAAGACGTGGTCGGGGTCCAGGAGCCGATTAGTCCGTTGGAGATTGTGGCGGAATATACCTCGTTGTAGGAGTCTTCGGTGCTACCCACGCAGTAGATGTAGCCGTTGTAGATGTTGCAGCCAGTATCAGTTGCTTCTATAGGATAGGAGGTGGTTGATGTCCAGGTGCTGACTAGTCCGTTGGAGATTGTGGCCGAGTACGCCTGGGTGTAGGGGCTCGTGGAGCTACCCACGCAGTAGATGTAAGTGGAAGAGATAGTAGCTGATTGCACTAAGACTGTTGCTGCGGCAGAGGTCACGCTGTTTGCAGGCACTCCGCTGTCGGTTACCCGCAGCTCGAATGTGTAGTTACCTGTTGCTGTGAGCGAGTTCGTTGCGAAAATTGCATTCTGCGACTGAGCCAGCCCATTGGTGGTTCCTATGCCAAGGAGCGCATTGGCTTCTGATGCTGTTAGCGTATTCCCGGCAAAGCCTGCAATCCACTGGTATGAGTACGGGGCGTCGCCGCCTATGGCCCCGCTGTCTATTATGTTAGCCGTATGGCCCGGTGCGATGACGCTAGAAGTAGGGGACGGAGCAGCCAATATCAATGGATTGGAGGATGTAGAAGGCCCGCCGCCGCCTTCGTAGCTGCCGCCGGAGCCTGGTATATTGCAGGCTAATTCACCACCATATGGCATAGGGAAGGACGTGTCTTGGGTCCATGAACCGAATGTGCCGTCGGAGATTGGAGCAGAGTAGAGATCCTCGCTGTAGGGTATTCCCCCATTATCGTATTCACCTCCCACGCAGTAAATGTAGCCGGCATAGGTGGTGCAGGTGCCATCAAATACTGTAGGGTAGCTGTCGGTATCAGTGCTCCATGGACCGACAGTGTAGCCGGAGAACGGAGCGGAACCAGTGTAGCTAGTATCTCCTTCATAGTTACCCACGCAGTATAGGTAGTTGCCGGAGATGGAGCATCCGCCGCTACTCCACCCCGTTGAGTCTGCTACCTGCCAGGTGCCGACTGTTCCGGCCGATACTGTGGCGGAGTAGACTGCCTGGGCACCAGCGCAGTAGATGTACCCATTGTCGACGGAGCAACTGGTTGGATAATCAGGTGCGGGATAGATAGGTTGCGCAGCCCATGAACCAATATTTCCGTTGGAAACTGTGGCCGAGTATACAGTATTTTCGTTTGTTGGGTAGTCACCATCGCTGCCTGGACAGTAAATGTAGCCGCTGTAGATGGAGCAGCCGTCGGACGTAAGCTCATTGGGGTAAGGCGTGGTTGTGGCCCAGGTGCCGATTATTCCGTTGGAGATTGTGGCAGATACGATTGCGTTACCTGAGTAGTCATCAGAACCACCCCAGCCACCCTCGCAGTAAATGTAGCCGTTGTAGATGTTGCAGGTCGAAGCCTGTATTGTCAAGGAATATGGCACGTTACCTACAGTAGACGGCGGTGTGGTTGGGGTCCAGGAGCTTATTAAGCCGTCTGATATGACTGCGGAATAGGCAACATCTCCAAGACCGAGTCCTGTGCTTATGCAGTAGATATAAGAAATGCTGCTGCCTGTCGACTCCAATGTGACATTGGCTGGAGCCGAATCAGCAACGTTTGCAGGCACTCCGCTGTCGGTTACCTGCAGCTCGAACATATATTTGCCTACTGTGGTGGAAGTACTTGTGGAAAACGAGCATGTATACGTGTCTGCTGAAGCCCCGCAGAGTGAATTGCCTTGGGCTGCGGTGAATGTGGAGCCGCCAGCGGCTGTTGCAAGCCATTGGTAGTGGTATGACGGGCTTCCTCCGCTGGCTCCCACGAAACTTGCATTGCCATCTACTATTGATGTTGTCTGGCCCTGCAGGATTATGTTAGTTGCAGGAGTTGGGGCCTGAACCCAGAGCGGCATATCTATTCCGCCAGAACCAAGAAGATATATGTATGTATCGATGTAGGCAACACTTCCGTCAAGGGTGAGATCCCACCAGGTATAGGAGGATACATTATATGTGCCTGCGGGCTGATCTGAGCATATCGCAGTCTCTACACTGCCATAACCATTGAGCTTTACGTTTTCCTCCGCTTCTACTTCGCATCCGCGAGGAAGTTGTACTTGGGCACATGAAGTAGGCCAGGTATTGTAAACACCGCCGCAGGCGACTTCTATCAGGACACTCGATGGAGATGTCAGGGTATATGATTGAACTGCTGAGGAGCCTGCGTTGTCCGAAGCGCCGAGGAGTGTATAGTCATTCGATACTCCATTGAATCCGATAACGGTCATCGATTGAGCGCCGATATAGGCATTGTTGGTCAGGCCCGATACTGCACATGTGGCTGGACCGGCGGAGGTCTCGCCTATTGCTACATAGTACGGACCAAATGCGCTAAAGTTCTCTGAGGTCATTCCCGAATCCAAGTTGGCTCCTGCGCAGAAGTAGGTTTCGCATCCTCCGCTTGCTTGGAGCGTGAGGGAGTCTGTATTCTCCCCTACTGTGCAGAGGCCCATCGATGGAGGTGCGGTGAGTATTACATTTGCTGCAGCAGAAGTCACGCTGTTCGCTGGGCTTCCGGAGTCAGTGACTTTGAGCTCGAACATGTATGTGCCTATTGCAATGGCGTTAGTAGTGGCAAATGCGCATGTCAACGTATTAGCTGAAGTGCCGCAGAGGGTGTTTCCCTGTGCTGCTGTGAAGATGCTGTTGCCTGCGGTTGTTGCGAACCATTGATATTTATACGTTCCTGTTCCGCCGCAGATGCCACTATCGGTAATGTAAGCTGTCTCGCCTTGGTATATGTAACTGACTGAAGGACTGGCAGCAGGCACTTGGAGCGGTGTTCCTACTGAACAAGAGAATGCTGCAGATTCGTATGCTGAAGATCCAGGCATGGCTGCTGAGCATATGTCATTGCTGTTCGAGCATGTTGTGAACGAGCCGCTCCAGGAGTTGAATGTGTAGCCGGTGCTGGCGGTCGCGGTAAGTGTGAGTGCCTGACCTCCTGTGTATTCGCTGGGCGGACATCCTGACGATTCGATTGGACTTGCGGCAAGTGTGTTCGTGCCTGGCGCTGATAGGCTCAATTGATAACACACCGCTGAACTACTACCGCTGAGAAGCGCAACCTCCACGTCATCGTCAGTCTCGCTCTCTATCCCATTTATCGTATATATGCCTGCAGGCTGCTCCGGGCACCATGCAACCTCATTCAGCATGTCGTCGCTGTCGCCCTGCAGGTACGCGCTTGTCTCGACTGTGCAACCTGATGGCAGTGACGGGTAAACGCAAGAGTCGTAGACACATGAATCACAAATGTTATATCCGCATGCCAGCAGGATCACCACGTTGCCTGTTGAGGTTAGTTCGTAGCTCGAAGTGCCAGTTGCAGTGGTAGGGGTGTTTATTATGCTGTAGCCTCCGAGGGAGACGCCGTTGAAGCCTATCACCGATAGGGCCTGGTCAGACACGTCTGAACTGCCTACTGTGCAGTCGTCAGGGTTCTGGTCGCCTGTGATAGCATAGTCGCCGGGACCTGCAACATCAGTGTTCCAGCTCCAACCGGATTGCTGCACATTGTAATTAGAACCGGCGCAGAAGTAAAGGCCGCAGCCGGATCCAGCTGTAAGGCTGTTTTCCTCATCATTTGAGTTAGCTGTGCAGAATTCTATTTGTGTAGGTATGGACGAGAACGCCGCTGTCTCTGTTGCTGATGCTGTGGGCATGATCACATTGCATGTAGTGAGGCTGTTCGAGCACGTGAACGAGCCTGCCGACCAGGAATTGAACGAGTATCCTGAATTGGCAGTAGCAACAAGGGTGATCTGCTGATTTGGAGTATAGGTATACGAATCTGATGGGCATTCCGGAGAATTGAGAACGTTTGGTGAGAGTGACCCGGATCCCGAAGGTGATGCAGATAGAGTAAGTGAGTAGCAGGACGGAACTGTGGTCGACGTTGTTAGGATTGGCTGGGCCTTCAGCACGACCTTCCCTATGTCGGTTGTCGAGTATCCTGTGACCGCGTCAGTGTAGTTTACAAACACCGATCCGCTGAATAGGCTGCCTGTTCCAAGCGATACTGGCGCGTTGGATGGGGTGTAGCACTGCACGCTGAATGTATACGACTTGCCGATTGCAAGATAGATCTGGTTTGTCGGAGGATTATATGGCACCTGCTGGTTCTTTATGGAACTGTTCTGTTCGCAGCCGTAAGATGTTATGTTGATGGGATCCGGCCCTGACTGGATGACCTGTATGGTGACGACTCCGTTGGTACTGATGTATACATTCTGGCAGGTGAGCGCCTGGCCTATGGTACATTCGGTAGGAGTATATTTGCCGCTGCTGAACAGGTCAAGCGCGAATATGACTGCGAGCACTACCACTATGATTACGATCGCCCAGGCATAGGTGGTTATGTACTCTATGGCCGACTGAAGCTTCCGCTTCTGCTGCTTCGGCTTCTGATGCATAGAGAACGATTAGACTATATAATACTTAAATGTAGCGCCTCTAATTGCCGACGGCCCTTCTCTCTATCCTCTAATATCTCTTTGGCAGTTCCTTCTGATGCGCCTTGACCTTCCCGTCCTCGGATTGGTACTGCCTGGGCATATTATTTCATCTTGAATATCTCAAAACCGTCTGTCGAGTTGTAGTATACGGAGTAGTTGTCGCCCATGTAGCTGTAGACGTTGAAGCTGCTGGAGTTCATTTCCTCGTCATAAGTTGAACTGTTCCTGTAGATCGCTATGTACTGGGGTTTAAACCAGTAAAAGGTGTAATTTACGGCTGCATAGCCCTTGGATGTAAAGACGATCTGGTGCACTACTGGCGATAATTCAAGCTGCATGTTGTGCTCAAAGTGCGGGTATATTACCGACTGCGCCATTACTGTCGCGTTGTAAGGTATCGAGGCAAGCGCATTGTCTATTCCAGTATAACTGGAGAGTGTTCCTGAGCCGTGGTAAATGAAGCCGAACATTGTGCCGTGCATGCTCGCGTAAAGATAGAGAAACGGAATTGCTGACGCGATAATTCCGATAGGCAGGGCAGCGGCCCTGACATAATTTAAATTGCGGGAGAGGAAACCGGCGATCCTGTTCCTTCTCTTCCTTCTTTCCTGCAAGATTGATATTCCAAGGACCGATGCAACGAGTGCGCTTCCCGTCACATACAGGTAGTACTGGAAGGTTGGAAGCGCGAATCCCCAGTTGTCCAGGAAGAATACTTCCGTCAGCCAGAGACCAAGGAGTATTGCAGTGAGTACCGGGTCAACCAACGAGGTTATTCCAAAAGAGAGGAAGAGCATCGCTGCCCCTGCCAGGGCGTAGTAGAATAGCGCCTGGTCCTTTCCTATGTT
This sequence comes from Microcaldota archaeon, assembly GCA_030040595.1. GTDB lineage: Archaea > Micrarchaeota > Micrarchaeia > Micrarchaeales > CABMGC01 > JAKAVK01. The sequence continues at coordinate 8,316 of JASHTL010000118.1, read as the reverse complement.
GGATGGGTTTAGTAGCGCGCCTATCTGCGGGGTAACAAAGTCTATGACCCTTGCATCAGGAGGCAGCGACCCGTACATCCCGGCACTGTAATCATAGAGCAGCGTCCTTACCGCCCATATGTAGAACAACTCAAACGCGATGACCAGGATTATGGCAATGCCAAGAGCCATCATTCTGCGCCTGTGGACCTTTTTGTCAAACGAAGGAGATTTCACATAGTGGAGATATTCGTAGAACAAGAGTCCCGCTATCAGAGTGCCTGCGATGAATGGCATGGTTTCCATTATAGACAGGAGAAGGGCGATGCTTACAATGAACCAGCGCATTCTGCCTTTCATGTAGAAGTAAAACGAGAGGAGATAGAAGAACGGAAGGAAGCCCTCAAGGTGGACGTTGAAGTTTACTGCGCCCATTATACCTGCGTTGAGGAAGAAGAGAATCGCCATTATCAGCCCGAACGGCCTGCTCTTGAGGATGTCCCTGCAGATTACGTAGGCCATGATTCCGGCAAGCGCAACAAAGATGTCCTGGAGTGCAACCACATACATCGGACTGCTCCATAATGCAAATCCAGGAATGAGCAGGAGAGCGAAGAAGGAGATATGCGTCCCAAAGGCGAGGTATTGCAGACCCTGCGTAAGGTATGGATAATAGAGATGCATGAATAACGAGGAAGGCAGCTGCCCCATATCGGAGTAGCCGTCGTTGAATGTGCCGTAAACGTAATTTGTTGAAGTTATCCAGAAAGAGGCAAATACTACTGCAAGGATGATGGCCGAGACAAGATAAAGATCAATCCCTGGATGAGCGTTCCTCCTTTCCATGCTTTAAAGAATTGGCAAGAAGGCTTAAAAGCCATCTCGTGTTCGTTGGAAGACTGTGTAAGCGTCAACAGTTGCGGCAATTATTATCATGACCGTTCGGTAATAGGTTGAGAGATATTCCACTGCGGATCTCAGGTTAGCCTTTGCCTGAGTTGGAGTTGCCGCTGAGTAGGTATACTGTTGCGAATGTGTTGGATGTGGGGTTGTATGAGTATAGCGAGCTGATGACGTTGTAGTCGCCTGAGCCAGAGCTAGTCAGGCCGTAGAGCGAGTTGCCAGATAAAGTGAGAGTATCCTGAGCGTTAAATCCGGTTAGGGAATTTAAGGAGTAGATTGTTATGGTATCAGAAATGGCATTTAAGGCGAATATGGTGCCGTCGCTGGAGGAGCCGCCGTATAGCTTTATGCCGTAGGGGTAGTTGCCGGAAAGGGCGAGCAGCCCTGCGAGTTAGCCGGGTATGGCGATACCGACCCCGGACCAGACGCGTATAATGTAAGCGGGTAGCATGCCTGCACAAAGCTTGCAGTCTCTGATGCAGAGTTGGCTGGCATGATCACGTTGCACGTGGTCTGGCCGTTCGTGCAGGAGAATGAACCCGACCAAGAGTTGAAAGTGTAGCCTGTGGCTGGTGTTGCTATGAGCATGATATGCTGGCCTGAAACGTAGTTTCCTGAAGGGCATCCTTGTGTCTCAGGTATGTTTGCAGAGAGAGAACATCTTATGTAGGAGTGATGCCAGAGGGGTAATAACCGTTATAGGGAGTACCTGGGAATGAGTAAACCCTAGACGTGTAGGTATTGGAGGGAATGTTGAATGAGAAGATAGAACCCACACTGGAGGAACCGCCTAGAGTAGCTACACCGTAGAGGGTGTTGCCGACAAGGGTAGTGGGGCCAAATGGGGCGCCGGAGAGTTGGGCGAGAACCGTGATGGTATCTGAGAGAATATTGAAGGAAAGGAGCGTGCCATCGTCGTAGTCGCCACCTTGACCAGTCATGCCGTAGAGGGTGTTGCCAGATAAAGTGAGAGTATCCTGAGCGTTAAATCCGGTTAAGGAATTTAAGGAGTAGATTGTTATGGTATCAGAAAGGGTATTTAAGGCGAAGATGGTGCCGTCGCTGGAGGAGCCACCTGAAGAGGTCATGCCGTAGAGGGTGGTGCCGACAAGAGTGGGACCGGCTACGGCGCCAGATCCGTCGGAGGAGCCGCCGGCGAATGAGTGGAGGATTGTGATTGTGTTGGAGATGGTATTGAAGGCAAAGATTACGCCGTCGCCGGAGGAGCCGCCGCCGTTGGTCATGCCATAGAGAGTGGTACCGGAGGCGACTAGACTACTGTATACTGGGTATGATTCCGCGCCATCGGAGGAACCGCCGGCGAAGGAGTGGAGGACAGTATAGGTACCAGATATGATATTGTATGAATATATTATACCGTCGCCGGAGGAGCCGCCTGAAGAGGTCATGCCGTAGAGGGTGGTGCCGACAAGAGTTGGGGGACCCTCTGGATTCTCGCCGTCGGAGGAGCCGCCGAAGGAGTGGAGTGTGGTAACGGTGCTATAGATTGTGTTGAATGAAAAGAGGGTACCGTCGTCGGAGGAACCGCCTATTTCTGTGATTCCGTAAAAGGTGGTGCCAGAGAGGATGAGGGGGCCGTAGGGGTTTGGAGGTTCTCCGCTGTTGTCGTTTGTGAACGTATAGAGGGTGCTGACGGTATTAGAAACTGTGTTGAACGAGAAGATTGTGCTCGGAGTGTCGCCATACGTGGGAGTACCCTCAGTCGTGCCGACTAATATGTTGCTTGAGAAGACAAGCGATGGAGGATATACCACTACAGCATTTGATACCGAATAGACTCCAGCATTGGCGTCGTAGGCCTCGAAGACATAGTCTCCACCTGCAAGGCCATTGATATTGTATGACACAGTGTTTGTTCCTGTAGCTAATACGTTGCTTGGAGTGCATGAAAGGCCGTTGCATGATAATATCTCGATCGTGTCTCCGGTTGCAGGCGTAGTGCCGATTACGTTATCAGTAGTGCCTTGGAATATTGAATTGCCATTTGAGAATGCGAGTGTTACGGTTGTTGAGAATGATGCTGTCTCGGATGCCAAGGATACGGGCATGATTACGTTGCATGTATTCTGGCTGTTAGAACATGTGAACGAACCTGACCAAGAATTGAATGTGTAACCTGAATTGGCGGTTGCCGTAAGGGTAAGCTGTTGGTCCGGGGTATAGGTGTATGAGTCAGATGGGCATTCTTGAGAATTTGTGACGTTTGCTGATAGCGTGCCAAATCCTGAAGGCGAAGCGGAGAGCACCAGAGCGTAGCAGGAGACGGTGCTGGTTGGGACAGTGAGGGGATCCCAAGGATCTCCGCCATCGGAGGAGCCTCCGGCGAAGGAGTGGAGGACTGCAAGGGTGTTGGTGGCAAGACTGAAAGAGTAGACTATGCCGTGATCGGAGGAACCGCCTGAAGAGGTCATGCCGTAGAGGGTGGTGCCAATAATGACTGGGGAAGCGTAGGGGTCCTGTGGCACGTATTGACTACCGTCAGAGAACGAGTAGAGTACTGTAAGAGTATTTGAAACTGGATTGAAGGTAAAGAGTGTGCCCCCGCCATCTGAGCCGCCGAATTGGGTGGCGCCGTAGAAAATATTGCCTGAAAGTATAAGAGAACCCAGAGGGGTTTGGCCGGTGAGAGTGTCTGATAATGACAGGACAAGGGCGTATGTGTTGGAGGTAGTGTTGAGAGAGAAAATTGTGCCGCTGTTCTCGCCTGAGGAACCGCCATCTTGAGTCATGCCGTAGAGGGTGTTGCCGACAAGTGTGAGAGAGTCAGGATTCGCGCCGTCGGATGGGTATCCAGCAAAGTTGTGGAGGATTGTGTAAGTATTGGAGGCAAGGTTATATGAGAAGATTATGCCATCGCTGGAGGAGCCGCCTTCCACGGCAGTGCCGTAGAGGGTGTTGCCGACGAGAGTTAGGTGACCATCTGGATATTCTCCGTCGGAGGAACCGCCGGCGAATGAGTGGATGACTCTAAGAATGTTGGTGGCAGTATTGAAAGAGAAGAGCACGCCATTGTCTGAGGAGCCACCTTCCTCGGCAGTACCGTAGAGGGTGTTGCCGACAAGGGTTAGGGCACCATCTGGATATTCTCCGTCGGAGGAGCCGCCGGCGAATGAGTGGAGGACTGCAAGGGTGTTGGTGGCAGTATTGAAAGAGAAGATTACGCCGTCGCCGGAGGAACCGCCTGCTGAAGTCATGCCATAGAGAGTGTTGCCAATGATGGTAAGGTTGCCCATTTCGGGGTTTGCGCCATCGGAGGAACCGCCGGCGAAGGAGTGGAGGACTGTGTATGTATTTGAGGCGAAGTCGTAGGAAAAGAGTATGCCGTAGCCTGAGGAGCCGTAATCGTAGGTTGTACCATATAGGATGTTCATTGGACTGAATTGGGAGAAGGCGGCTGTCTCGGATGCCGAGGACGTAGGCATAGTTACTGAGCAGGTGCTTATGCTGTTGGAGCAGGTGAACGAGCCGGACCAGGAGTTGAATGTGTAGCCAGATCCTGCCGTAGCCGTCAGAGTAAGTTGCTGACCAGAGATATACGATTCGTATGAGCATCCTGTAGACTCGGCGACGTTTGCTGCCAGAGTGCCTGAACCAGATGCCGAGAGGGTCAGGGAGTAGCATGTTGAGAAGGCGGCTGTCTCGGATGCCGAGGATGCTGGCATTGTCACAGAGCATGTGGTCTGGCTGTTCGAGCATGTGAATGCGCCGGACCATGACGAGAGCCCGGATCCTGAGTTTGCGGTTGCGGTGAGGGTTAGCTGTTGGTCGTAGATGTAATTGCCCGATGAGCAACCTGGCGAATTTGCGGTGTTAGCAGATAGTGATCCGAGGCCAGAGGCAGATAGTGTCAGAGTATAGCATGCCTGCACAAAGCTTGCAGTCTCTGATGCAGAGTTGGCTGGCATGATCACGTTGCACGTGTTCTGGCCGTTCGTGCATGTGAACGAGCCGCTCCATGAGTTGAAAGTATACCCTGTGGCTGGCGTGGCGGTTAGCATGATCTGCTGGCCTGAGATGTAGTTTCCTGACGAGCATCCAGGTGTCTCGGGAATGTTTGCGGAGAGTGAGCTTGATGGGGAGAGTGTCAGCCCATAGCAGACAAGCGGAATAGTGGTGGTTGAAGTTGACGTCGAGGTGGATGATATTGTCGTGAGCCCTGGCGCGCTTGGCGTGGCTGTTGCCTCAATTATGCCATAGATGGTGTGGGTGTATCCGGTGTACGTATCCTGATACTCAACATCCACGCTTCCCTTAAAGGTCGAACCTGTAGACGAAGAATATGGACTTCCGGATGAGGTGTAGCACTGCACCGAGTACGTATGGCTTGTGCTTGAATTCTGCGTCCATCGTACGGACTGGAACTTCACGCTGCTGTTGCCCTCTGCGCACGCAATGCCTGTGACGTTTATCGGGTCGCCTGTGGTTTGGAATACGGTAACAGAGAGTATGCCATTAGGCGACATAACCTCGTTCTGGCATGAGAGCCCGGATCCGAGCGTGCACTGGTCATTGTTGGTGTTGAAGAATCCGAAGCTGTAGAGCGCGACGATGACTATTGCCACCAGGAGTATTGCCCAGCCGTAGGTTGTCAGGTATTCTACCGCACTCTGAAGTCCTGAACGACGACGCTGCATGCTTAAGCTACTTCAGAAGAGTTTAAATATCCGTATGACGTCTACCTTTTCTGCAGCGCTTCTATATTCTTCAGCTCGTAGAGCTTGCTGAGCGCAAGATATGTCGCGAGGGCCATGTTGTAGACGTCTCTCGTGCGTCCGCGCGAGAATGTCCAGACGTCCTTGACTCCAGCAAGCTCAAGAACAGACCTGACTGTATCGCTTGCGACTATGCCGACCCCCTTCGGAGCCGGTTTCAGTATCACTTCCGCGCTCCCGCACTTGGCGCTCAGCCTTAGCGGCAGGCTGTGAGGCGTGTTGCACTCGCATTCCTGTGATCCGCAGCCCAGGTTCACCGAGATTATGTGCTTTTTGGCATCCCTTATACCCGTGTCTATTGCAGGCTTCGCCTCGACGTCCTTGCCAACCCCTATGCCGACATGCCCGTTCCTGTCCCCTACCACTACAGTGGCCCTGAACTTCTGCTTCCTGTTGTTCTTTGTCATCCTCTGGACAGAGGCTATCTCAAGCACCTTGTCCTCCATGCCCGGAAGAAGAGTGTCCACCACCTCCGTTTCTTTTATCGGCTTGCCTGTGGCGAATATCTGCTCGAGGGAGGTTATCTGCCCTGACTTGACCTGCTGCCCTATCCTCGTCTTCGGCTCCCATGTGCCGAGCGTGTTCTCCTCTTGATCGAAGTTTCTCCTATCACTTTCCATTCAGTATCTCCTCCTTTACCTTGCTGAAAAGGCTTCCAAGGGCCTCTGGTTCCTTGCCCTCCTTTATGTACGCGCCGTACTGCCTCGCATACCTCTCCGGCTCCTTTGCCTTGAGTTCCTTTGCATACTTGGTATTAGAATAATCATATACTGTGGCATTTACATCAATGCCGCTTCTCATCTTGAGGCCCGCATCGGTGCAGCCTTTCGCGAAGACGAACGGTATAGAGCCCCTCACAGGAGAGCTTATGCCTATGTCGAGTATGAACTCGCCAGCCTTAAGCTCCTTGCTTGCCCCGACTTTCTTTGCGAGAAGCATGCCAACAAGGTATGCAGTTGACCTGTTTGCCCTTGACGGCCATCCAAGCTTGAGCAATTCCTTCGAGTCTGCGCTTGCAAGCGTCAAATCGCCTTTCTCGGTGTACCTCGAAACATGGCCTATGATCCGTCTGTTCGTCTTCCTGACCACTATGCGGTCCAGCCCTCCCTTTACCAGTGCGAACCTTCTCTTGTAGTTCGTCTTGGCTTCGCGCCTTCTTCTGAACTGGAGCTGCTGCACTGGCCTGTTCATAGCATCACTTGTACTGTTTTCCTACCTCCTCGTTGATCTTCTTTACCTCATCGTCGCTTACCTGTATGCCCTGGTCCCTCAGGTGTATCACCAGCGCTGCCTTGTTCGCGTATACGTTTCCCTTGATCTGGCCGTAGAGCGAGTTGAACGTCGATGTGTCAATTTTTCCCATGGACTTGAGCATCTTCAGGAATGCCCTCTGCGACCTTACTTTCTTCTCCCACGAGATGCCCCGCCTTGCCTGCCTTGTTCCTCTGCGCCTTCCCATTCCGCGCCTCCTGCCCTCGGATCTCTTCTCCCTGAGCACCTTGGACCTTGCGCTGACGTTGTGCTTGGCCTTGATCGCGATTATGCCTCCTGACTTTATCAGTTTCCTGACATCGTCCCTCGTTATCGCCTTCTCCGCGTCCTCCATCGAGGCGCTGTTTATCCTTATCGCGTTGATGCCCCTGTGCATCATGTCGCTTGCGACACGTTTTGCGAATTTTATCGTCATCTTCAAACCCTGTTCACAACGCGCACGTTGTTCTTGTCGGCCATGGCCTGCAGCTCCGACCTCTTTCTTGATGAGAGGCTGTGCGAGAACCTTGCGACCCTTGCGTCCTTCGAGGCTATCAGCGCCTGCAGCTCCATCCGGTTGTGCACAAGCACCTCGAATGCGCCGTCCGGCCTTGCGAAGCGCACTGAGTCCGGATTCTTGTAGCCTATGCTGGGAGAGGCGCCAAGCTCCTTCTTCTTTACCCTCTTCTTGTTGTCTATTCCGCGCTGCGCGCGCCATCGCTCCTTGACCCTTTTCCTGTTTGGCGCGCCGAAGTTAGGCACATAGAACTTTGGGTGCTTTCTCTTAGCCAACATGATAATCATTCCTCCCTTGCAGGGTATATGCCGTCCTGGAATACCCTTGTGTCCTGTCCTCTGGCATGGCATGCATGCATTATGTTAGTGACGGTCTGGCCGACATCGTACTTGTCAACTCCAGTCACCTTCACGTCCTGTCCCTTTACCTCCACCTTCGTATCCCCGACTATCTTTGCCTTCCTTGCTATCTTCTCGCCGAAGATGTTCTTTATGTAGAAGTCCTTGCCCTTTATCTCAGTGGACATCGGGAAATGCGCGAATATTATGGTCATCTTGCGCTCTATGCCGTCGTTTACGCTCTTGAGCGCCTCCCTCAGTTCCGTTGAGAGGGCCATGGATGCGAGAACTGCCTTGCGCTGGAGTTTCCTGTTGGCAGCTATGCCTATGCTTATCTTGTTGCCGGTGATGCTGATCTTGAGGAGGCGCTGGTCCAGCCTCTTCTGCGTGGAGCCGCGCTTTCCCTGAACGGTAATCCTGTCCGCTTCCGCTTTCACCGTTGTTCCGCTTGGGATCTCTATTTCAGTATCAGCAGCCATGATAACCATCAATATACATATACAAGGAGCCTGCCTCCGATGCGCTTTGCCTTCGCATCCCTGTTGGTCATGATGCCCTGGGATGTCGAGACTATCAGTATTCCAAAGTGAACGCT
>JASHTL010000117.1 GCA_030040595.1 Microcaldota archaeon | reverse complement strand
GATACACACCGGCAGATCAAGAAACGACCAGGTGCTCACAGCGCTGCGCCTTTACTGCAAGGACAACCTGAAGGATTGCATTGCCTACTCGAAAGAGTTCGTTTCTGCGCTGCAGGCCTTTTCCGGCAAGTATGGCAATGTAGAGATACCAGGTTACACGCACACCAGGAAGGCGATGCCGTCCTCTATAGCCTTATGGTCCGGCGCTTTCATAGACTCGATGCATGACAACATCGCACTGCTTGAATCTGCGCTCTGGCTTGTGGACCAGTCTCCGCTTGGCACGGGCGCAGGATACGGAAGCCCGATAAAGCTCGACAGGGAGTTCACCGCTTCAGAACTTGGATTCTCAAGGATCCAGAAGAACCCGATATACGCGCAGCTGAGCAGGGGCAAATTCGAGTCCACGATACTTCACGTGCTTACGCAGATAATGTTCGATCTCAATAGAATCGCAACCGATCTGATACTCTTCAGCATGCCAGAATTCGGTTATTACGAGCTGCCTGATTCATTCACAACTGGCAGTTCCATGATGCCGAACAAGAAAAATCCTGATGTGCTGGAGCTGCTTCGCGCAAAGTACCATGTTGTTGCTGCATACGAGTTCGAGGTAAAGTCGATATCCGCAAACCTTCCGACGGGATATAACCGCGATATGCAGCTCACAAAGGAACCTGTGATGCGCGGATTCAAGATAACGGAGCAGAGCCTGAAGGTCGCAACGCACCTTTTCAAGAATCTCAGGGTCAACAAGGAGAGATGCAAGGAGGCTATGACAAGCGATCTCTATGCCACGGAGCGCGCATACAAGCTGGTAGGGCACGGCGTGCCATTCCGCGACGCATACAAGAAAGTGTCTAAGGAATTCAAGGGCTAAGGTTCCAAATCAACAAATCCCTCTCAAACAATGACACATGCTGCCCTGCTTTATATAGGACGATACTCATAACGACAAAATAAAGGCGTATAGCTATGGAACGCGGAAAGGATATGGCTGCACTGAAGGCTGCAATATACAGGAGCGACCTCGACGAGGCGCTGAGCGTGGCAGCCCGCCTTAATACCCGCGCCATACAAACATACGATTTCACTGCGGTGGTAAGGGGACTTGAGGAGATCGGATTCTTCGACTCTGGCCCTCTGACTTTCTTCAATGGCAGCATAAAGGTAGCGCCTGAAAAGTTCTCCCTGTTCAAGTTCGAGAATCCCGAGCCTATCTTCTTCGCCATCATAAACGACGGCAAGGTGATGAACGAGGTTACGTTGGCGTTTCCGGAAGACTCTCCAAGGCTGCAGTCGCCCATCACGGTCACGCTGGACCCTTCCAAAGCGGTCCAGGTCGAGGGCGATTACAGACTGATAGGATTCGAGATGACGCTGCCTTTCGCAATGGTGGGCTTCATGAAATACGTATCGGCGTCGCTTGCAGATATAGGGGTATCGGTTGTGCCAGAAGGCGCATTTGCCACAGACCACATATTTGTCAAGGATGCGGATCTGAGAAAAACATTGTCAAAGCTCAGTGAACTTGGATTCTGATAATGTAAATATGTCCTGTTTGGAACAATTTAGCCCCAGATTATAACAAATATGCCACAATCTTTATATAGAAATTCTGGAGAAATAGAAACGAAATGATCATATGGCACTTACTACTGTGAGAAAACCGGTTTTGCATAACAACGTCACTGGGCTTAAGGAGACTACGCATGCGTTCACGCGTGGCATACCTGACAGCTTTGCCGATGGCCTGACTACGAGAGGCGGAAACCCTGACATAGGTCTGGCAAGGGAGCAGAAAGCGGAAAGAATAGCTGCCATAGAAGCTGCAGGGGTCAAGGTCACGGTTCTTCCCAATTATGGCAATCCTGATGAAACTTATGTTAGGGACACAGCACTAGAGCATGCGGGTGTTCTTTTCATGGCAAACCCTGCAAAGCCTTCAAGGAGAAAGGAAATCGCCCCGGCACTTAACGACTTCAAGTCGCTATTCCGGGATGTAGTCCCTTGGCAAGGAACCCATGAAGCGACAGTGGAATTTGGCGACGTGGTCTATATAGGCAAGAATACTTATGTGATAGGACAGTCGGAAAGAACAAACCGCGCAGGCGCATACTACCTCATGAGTGCGATGCGCGATGTCGATCCGACTCTGAAATTCGTACTTTCAAATGTAAGCGGCGTATTGCACTTTGAGACGGGCGCTACCCCTGTAACCAACGGCATCCTACTTCGAGACCCTCACATGCCTGTCGATGCGCTAATTCACAATTACATCGAAGTAGTGACAGTGCCAAACAGGAATGGATATGCAGCAAGCGTCCTTACAGTTAATGACACTGTGCTTGTCGCCAGGGAACACAAGGAAGTTGAAGAGATTGTGGTTGGGCTCTCGATACCTGACCTTAAGGTTGTTCCTGTTTCCACAAGCGAGACCGCAAGAATGGACGGAAGCCTGCCGTGCGACTTCACCTTTGCTAACTCAAAATACGGCGGATTGAAGGCAAACGTGCTCTAACGCATGCGGTTGAAGGAGAAGAAAGCAATTCTTTCCCACGGACATCACTGAGAGTTGAGAAACCAGAGCACCTGTAAGGGCATTTTTATATTTGTATGCTAATATCAATGTAACAGGGGTCCGTAGCTCAGCTTGGACAGAGCAGCACCGTCCTACCCGATCCGCAACGCGGACAAAGGTGATGGTCGCGGGTTCAAAATGCCAGGTTCGAGCTTGGTATGGAAATCCCGCCGGACCCGTGGTGCTTCGATGGCAGAAAAGAACGCAAAGACCAACACAAAGATAGACGAACCGAGCATACTGATCAGGCCGATAAACAGGCTCGGAGGACTTGACAACATACACGTGGCCCTGCTTGCCCTGATCGTGATCCTTATCATACTCCTCCTTATCGTTTCGTATTACAAGCCGATCAGCTCTGCAAACTCCACATCCAGCGCTGCTACCACGAGCATTCAGAGCGGCTCGCTCTCCACGATTCACAACTCCAGCTCGATAAGGCAGATAGCCGAGCAGCTCCTGGCAAGCTACGTTCCTACGAACAGCTCGCTCTCCCTGCTGCCGTTCTTCGCGAACGTCTCAGGAATGACCGAGTCGTACGTGCCTTCGCTCAGGGCCTGGTACGTCGAGGTGCCCGCTACAGAGCCTGACAGCACCACAGTAGTCTACCTATCGGCATTGATCAGCGACACAAACGGAAGCGTGCTGATGCCGTTCCTCCAGATACCGAAGCCCCAGAGGATACTCTCCAATTACGTTGTCTCTGAAGGCGTCGTGGAGCTTGCTGACCAGCCTACGTGCCTTGTCAGTAATTCAACCCAATTATACTGGTTCATGGATCCCTACTCGACAGGCTCTGTGCAGAGCCTGCTCAACGCGACATCGCTTGAGCAGAAGTACGGCACCAAGGTGAACATCTCGCTTGAAATGATCTTCGGAGGCGCTTCGCAGGCGGTGGCTAATCAGTACGG
>JASHTL010000116.1 GCA_030040595.1 Microcaldota archaeon | reverse complement strand
GTCGATGCCTGCAGCGCCGCGTTGTTCGGTATTGTCACGATGCTGTTTGTGTTGAAGCGGCCTGCCTGCTGGCTGTTGCCTACTTCTATCGGCGCCTGTCCGAGATATAGCTGCGCCTCAAGCGTATTGTTGCAGGCCCTGTTGCTCACGCAGCCGTCAACTCCAGGTATCGACACATATGGCCCTGGCACGATGGTTATCAGCGCGCTGTCCCTAGTATAGTTTGAAGCTGCCTGCCACGAGATGTTGTGCGCTATCAAGCTGTCCCCCTGCCCGCTGAGATCGTTTCCATTGCCGTTGAGCGGCCACCAGCCGTACAGACCTGCGCCGGCGATGGGCAATCCCGATATGCCATCGCGGTATATCTGCGCTACCTGCGCGCCTGAGAGCGAGGTGTTGTATACCTGAAAGTTTGCAAGAAGGCCATTATAATATCCGTCCGCGTCGGCGCCGGCGTCCGCAGCAAGCACCAGCGGGTATGTCGTGCCTGCAGAGCTGGAGGTTATGGCGTTTGAGGCAACCAATGAACCGTCAAGATACGCCGTCGTGTTGACTCCGTTGTATGTTATCGCGATGTTGTACCATGTGTTGTTGAGTATGTTGCTTGGCACGTTGAAGGTGAACGCGCCAGGAGACGCGGCCACCTTTGTGCCGGACTCGGTTGTGAAGTAGACATTCTTGTTGCTTGCCCACGTGAAGCTCTTGCCTCCGTGGTAGTCAAGCTCCCAGCCGCCTCCGCAGCTGTACAAGACAGTGAAGTTGGGGCTTGCCGGATCCGAGTCCCATTTGTCAGTAGTGTTCTTCATCTTGAACCATATGGAGGTAGAGAGGCCCGGGCTCCCAAGGGTCGCTGTGCAGAACGCGTTGCTTGTGCCGGTCAGGTTGCTGCCCTTATACTGGTTCCAGCTAGTGTGCGCCAGCGAGCCGTTCGACTCTGCGGCCTCAATGCCAGTGCCCTGGAAGGTGAAGAGGCCGTACGGCGACTGCCCGCTGAAGTTCTGCTCCGTTCTGCTTATGTATGAAGGCGCGAGAGGGGAGCCGTAGTAATCCTGGCTCGAGACATCGTTTATTACTCCTGTTATGTTCATCACGCTCAGCTCGGGTCCATAGAGAAGGAGCTGCTGCCCGCTCATGATGTAGTTCAGTATCGGTATGTTGCCAGGAGCCAGCTGGTTGAAGACAAGGTATGGTATTGCATTCGGAGGCGCCTCCCTGCTTGATATCATATAGGTTATCAATCCGCCGTACTTGTTTGCCGCATAGCAGCCTCCACCGCCTGTTATGTCAACAGCGTTTGCAGTTGCCAGTATCAGGGTCTTGTTTACCGGCGCCACATTGAGCGCTGCCGGTATCGCGCTTGAGAGCGTGGTGCAGGTGACACCGGAAGGCACCGCATATACCGTTCCATATATCATGCCAATGGTGTTGCCGTATGTTGCGTAGCCGCCTATCGTCTTTGCAGGAGTAAGCGCACCTGGCTCTATGTACCTGACCACGCCCTGCTGTGCGTAGTAGAGATCAGGGGTCCCGTTGAGCGAGACCGAGACGTTTACAGGCACGCTGAAAGTGAACGCGCTGCCGCTCGAGTTGATCTCAACATTCTCTATGTAGCTGAGCGAGAGGTTGTACGGGCCGGCCTGCGAGATGACCGGAGCCGTCTCGTTCACCAGCACGCTCCTGTAAGAGGTGTTGAGTACCGCGAGTAGCGCGGCATTGTAGCTGACAAATGTAAGGTTGTTCATCATGCTCTTCAGCGAATTTGCAGCCGGGGTGTTTGCAGCAACGCCGGGTAGCATGCCATTCGTTATCAGCGAGGAGAGGTCTCCGGTGTAATTTGCAACGAGGTTGCCCTTCCTGAGCGAGGCGTTGTACTCGTACACGAAGAGCGCGCCAAGCGCATTCTGCATGCTCGCCTTTGCGAATGCCGCAGCCTCTGGCGCGAGAAGTGCGCCGTAGTTGGTAGTGCCGGACGAGAGCGCAAGGCTCTGCGCGACATTGTTGTAATTCACGTTTATGGTGGAATAGATCAGGAGTATAGAGAACATGAGTATGAAGAGGAGCAGCACGGTCAGTGTCATCAGCTGCCCCTTCTGCCTCCTCCTTGCTATCTTTATCTCCATGCTTCCACACCTATGTTGTAAAGCCCGTATGTCCCGTTCGCATCCGATACCGCAGGAACCACAGCGCTGCTCTTTCCTATCTCGTAGGCGTTGATGAGGCCTTTTGGCAGGTAGTTGGCAGGCTTGTAGCTAAGGTTGTAAGGATAACCTGAATTGGACTGGTTCGCGTAGTCATCGGCATCCCCCGCAAGAGGGTACCACGAAAGTATGTCCGAACCCTGCAGCGGCTCTCCCTGTATGCCCTCGCCGTAAAGGCCCTCTATCTGCGACTGAGAGAGTGCAAGCCCGTATATCTGCAGGTTCGCGAGCAGGCCGTTGTAAGGATATGTGAGATTGCTAAGCACAAGCCTCGTAACATTGGAGATTCCCAGGCCCACTGCGCTGACAGTGCCTCCTGAGGGGTTCAGCACAACAGTGGGAAGCACGTCGTCAGGCGGATACTGCCGCAGCCTGAACCACTGCGCAAGTCTGTCGTCGTCGCCGACCACGTCTATCGCCGGATACTGCGTAAGCGAGAGATGGTTTACAACAGTTGGCCCTATTGCCACCACCTGTATGTTGGAATACTGTTGCGCGTATAGTATATCCGTTGCAGAATTCAAAGTAACATATACTGAATCCCATTCATTGAGAGGTATTGCAGCCACCTGCGTCTCTGTCGTGAGATTTACTATTCCAAGCGTGTCGTCACCATAATTTTCCAAGTAAAGGTAATTGCCCGAAGGGTCAAGCGTCATGAACGCTGGCTCGCCTCCTGTCACTGTGGAGCCGGTCACCGAGTTTGAGGCAACGTTCACATAGATGAGCAGGTAATCTGACCAGTCGGTGACATACGCAGTTGTGCCTGCGGAGTTGAAGAGGACATCAGATGGCGATCCGGATATGTATATAGTGTCGACAACGCTGTTCTCCGCCACGTTTATCACAGAAATATTATCCGCATAGCGGTCTGCAGAATATGCTATTGTGCCTGCAGGGTTGAATGCGATGCCCCACGGACCCAGCGTGTCCCCAAATGAGACGCCTGTTATGGTGTTGATTACAAGATTGGTGGCAGGATTTATTACGCTTATCTCGTTGGCTCCGAAATCGGAGACATAGATCAGACTGCCTGACGGGTTGAAGGTCAGGAATGTTGGGCAGGCATTTGCGCCTATATGTATTGTGTTGGTGATAGAGTTGCTCGCCACATTGATCACGTTGACGTCTCCCCCGTTGCAGTCCGTAACATACGCCTCACTGCCTGCAGGATTGAACGCCACATAGTTTGGGCCTGCACTATCTGATATTGTATTTATCAGCACGTTAGTTGCTGTGTTGAAGACAAACACATAACCTTCCGAAGAGGTTGCGTACAATAGCGTGCCGGACGGGTTTAGCGCGGTTCCGTTGAACCAACAGCCATAGATACATGCAGGCGCTGCTGCTGTCAGCATGTTGACTGTTGTCAGCGTAGGCCCTACGTAGTTGCCGCTCACATGCACTACAAAGGGTACTGTGCTGTAGTTAACATCTCCTGTCACTGTTGTAGTATTATAGGCCATGCTCATCAGGTACCAATGGTCGAGGGCTATTGTCTGCGAGTAACCCACATTATTTATTATGCCCTGTCCTACATCTGTAGTTATCTCAACCTCGGGCTCCGGCCAGTCTGCGCAGCCTCCATATACATAAGTGTCGCACGGAGAGTTGAACCATGCACCGCTTATGTAGTTAGTCTGATTTCCAGTGCTCGTCTTTGCGTTGGAGAAACCCACTCCTATCGGCTCCCCGCCCTCGCAGTGGGTGCACTTCTCCATCGCCTCCACTACAACATTCCCTGAGTATTCGCTGTTCAGCGAGAATGCGCCGTCGGCCTTTGCCCCATCTATGGTGAGCCCGTTGTCCACGCTGCCAGCCCCTCCGTCAGAACCCTGGTCCCACATAGAGTTTATGGTTGTGCCCTCAAAGTTGTCGTAATCGATGAAGACATTTGCGCCGTTGTCATATTCCGCGTAGTGCGTGGCTGCGCATCCGGAGGTGCAGTAGAGCTGCGGCGCGAGGCCAGGCCCGTTCCCGCTAGTGGTGAAGAGGTTCGTTCCGCTGGAGACTATCCCTAGATAGATGTTTGAGTCGCTGCTCTCCGCAGGAAGTGCGTCAGGCAGCTTGACCCATATGAGCGCCTTCGCCGAGAGGCCGTTGTCCTGGAACTCGTTGAGCGAGTTGTATGCCTCGAGCCACGAGCCTATCACTTGCCCGGAGACGCCGTTGTAGACCTCTACATTGTCCAATTCAGGAGAGAGTTCCGTTGCATAGTTGCTCGTATCTATCGATATCAGTATCTGCGTGTTTGCGACAAGCGGCTGCAGCTGGTTGTTCTCTATCTTGAGCGGTATGCACTCGAGCACGCCTGCTGGCTCGCTCCCGCAGTCTGCCGAGCCTGTCTCGACGCTGTTCGAGGACCCGCTGACATAGCTCACGGGAGTCACGGTTCCTGATGCAACCTCTGTCGCGTTTACGTACAGTGAATACGCTATGTTGCTCGAGTTCTCCTGCGCAGTCATCGTCACGTACTGCCACTTGTTGAAGCCTATCGTGTTCCCGAGTGTCACGTCATTGTGCGTGCCAGGGTCGAGCACGAAGTCGTTGTCCGAAGTGAAGCCTATCCTCCAGGTAGACTGCGGTTCTGTATCGACGATGTACTGCGAACTGCCGTCATACGCGGGGTCTGCCCAGAAGCCTATTGTCAGCTCGATCTGCGGCGTATAATTCCCTCCGGTTTCGATCATGCTGTTCTTCCCATTGAAAGATGCAACCCCGCTGCCGGGCAGGAAGGTGTTTCCAGAGAAGAGGCTGTAATTCGACATCGGGAAGACGCTGTCGACCATGTAGTCTGCGCAGCTACCATCACCGTTCACATAAAGCGAGACTGCCGCTGCCATAACAGATGTTGACGGATTGGCGCTGCATGCCCCATAGGCTATTATCCTGTTGCCTGCAATCACAAAGAGCTTTCCGTATGCTATCGTCATGTAAGGCGATAAGCTGCTGTACGGTATGCTTGTGCGCCAGAGCATACTGCCTGTAGTTATGTTCTGCGCAGTCAGCCAGCCGTTGCCCCAGAGCGCATACACTATGTTGTTCGCGGCTACAGGATATGCCTGCGAGAATCCAGTGAGGTAAGGGAAGCTTTCGTACCACGATACATGCTGCGCGCTCGGTATCATCGCCATCCCGTTGTTCGTCTGGTAGAGTATCTCCTTGCCGTAGGCTGCGACGCCGTAAGGCGCGTAGCCGCCAAGCGCATAGAGCATCGTGCCGTTGACATATGTCTCGTTCAGCGCTTCTCCTGCGCCAAGCGCTATGATGTTGCCTGAAACCGCTATTGGAGTGGCCGGCGTGCTTATCACGTCAGAGCAGCAGTAGACGCTTGAGAGGCTGTTGTAAGGATTTGTGTTCGTCCAGAACTGCAGGAAGTTTCCAGATGTCTCTGCCACAAGCTCTCCGTCCCCTATAACAAGATCGTCTACGTTCCCGCTGCCGCTGTGCGTTCCCTTCCACTCCTCTGTGCCGTTGAGCGGCGAGATCGCATAAAGGTTGGCGCTGTTGTCACCGAAATAGATGCTCGACGCGTAGAGAAGCATCGGCGAGGTTATCGGATACGAGAACGCAAAGTCGCTGACCCAGAGCAGCTGGCCGGTGTAGGCATTCAGCGCTATCACGTTTGTCGCGTTTGCAAAGATGAGCTCGCCGTTGTAGAGCACCGGCGAGGATTCAATGTTCGAGAAGGCATTCGCCGTCCACCTTGTCTCCCCTGTCGCATTCACCGCGTAGACAAAGGAGCCTGCGCCGAAGTAGATGTTGCCATAGCCGGCTACGATCGGCGTGTTGACCGCGCTGTTTGCCTGGTAGACCATCGAGACGTATGGTGAAATGGGGCCGTAGCCGCTGCTCCCCGAGTGGTACTGGTCTCCCTGGAACTGCGGCCACTGCTCGCGCGCTCCCAGCTGCTGTATGAGTATGCCTGCAACTACCGGATTAGCCTGCGCTATGCTGCTGACATTAGTGGTCAGGAGCGAGCCGAGGATCGTCTGCGAATCGGCAAACCTGAGTATGTACGGCGTCTGCGGCGCAAAATGGAAGTAGAGCAGCACAGAGATCGCTATCGTCGTCATTATCATTGCGAAGACTGCATCAAGAGTGAAGACGACACCTTTCATTCAACCAACACCGAAACTCGTATTAGTCCAGACGATTATCTGCATCTGCGCGGACCTGCCGTTTAATATGACTGCGCGTGTATCTACCTGCTCCGAAGTGGCATTGTAGCTCGCAGGGTTGCGCCCTATTGCTATGTTTAGGCTATCTGTCTTAATAGTTATATAATAATCGAAGCCGACCCCGAGCTCCTGCTTCGTTGACTGGTAGTTCTCGTTCGCCATCCCCTCCAGAGTCGCCACCTTCTGCGCCGAGAGGACGGTCTGCGCGCCGGTGCTGTTGGAAAGCCCTATGGTCACGTTGCCCCACGTCTCCGTGTTGGTCGGAACTATCTGAGCAGGCCAGTCGCTCGGGCTTCCAGGCGAGAAGACTCGCACCTGGAGGCTCTGCAGCTGCTGCTGCAGGTCCTCGATGCCGTACGCGTTCGTCACCGCAACCTCGCTGCTCAGCGTATGCCAGACGAAGGCGAGTATGCTCACGGCTATAACGAAGATGACGATTGCGAAGATCACATCAAACGACCAGAATTGAAGCTTCATGGCAACCATCCCAAAGGTATGTTTACTTTGGCAGACGGAGGAGGCTCGCTCTCGTACAGGCTGTATACCTCGCTCGCGTTGAGCGCAGTCTTGTAAACTTCGACATCGGCAACGGAGCCGTTCAGGAACTGCGTCTCATAATCGCCATAGCCTATCTGAAGGCCGGTATTCTGGTTTGAGACGGTAAGCGGACCGCTCAGAACCTTCTGCCCGTTGAGATAGACCGTCTCTGTTCCGGAGCCGATTACCGCGGTAAGGTAATACCACGTGCCTGTGCGTAGCGAGGTGCCCGATTCCTCCTCTCCAGCGCCTCCCCAGTTCCAGTAGCAGACGAGCAGCGAATTGCCGCACGCGCCCACTCCCCATGCGTCCAGTTTTGCTGCCATCCAGTCCACGCCGTTCGCTGTGTACTGCGGTCCCGCGTAGTTGACCCAGCCTGCCAGCGTGAGAGTAGAGAGCTGGAGCGATGCTGTGTTTGGTATCTGCACAAAAGCGTTCTGGCCTGCAAAGTTCAATCCATATGGGCCAAGCGAGGTGAAGAGGTCCGCGCTCGCGTTGGGGTACGTGCCCGTGTATGTCACGTTGACAGCTGTCCCGTTGTCGCCAAGCGCACTGAAGTCGTCTGCGCTGCCGCTCAGCGGCCACCATCCGACAAGTCCGGAGCTCTCCAGAGGAAGGCCCTGTATGCCCTGCTCGTAGATCGAGCTTATCTCTTCCGATCCTAGTGTCCTGTTGTATATCTGCACGTTCGAGATGAGCCCGTTGAAGTAGTAGTCGCTGCCGTCAGTGCCGGGCCATCCGGATGTCTGCCCCTCCCCTATTGTCCAGTTGTACGGGAAGACGTTGAGATGCGTCCCTATGGCGTTGGCAACAGGCTGCCCGTTGAGGTATAGCACCTGCTCTGTAGCGTTCTGCGTCACCGCGACAAAATTCCACTTGCCGTTCGAGACATTTATCGATGTGTCGAAAGTGGGGCCGCCGTTCTGCCAATCGCCTCCTGCAAGATTGTGCCCGCTCGCCACGTAGATGAGCGGAGACGAGTCTCCCGATGCAAGGCTTGGCTGCGCCGGCTGGCCGTTCCAGAGGACGACGCCGTTGCTTGTAGTCTGGAACCATGCCATCGCGGTGAACGAGAGCTCAGGGCTCCACGGCTTGCCCGCGGGCAGGTCGATGTATCCATTGCCGATGAAGTTGGCGACAAGCATGCCGGTTCCGTTCACATACGCCGATCTGGCCGGAGTGACAAAGGTCGCGCCCCCTGAGATCGTGCCGTTGTTCCTGTAAGGCGAATAATCCAGCGCATCTCCGTCAAGAGGCCACCATCCGACAAGCGAGCCCTTCAGGACCGGCTGGCCTGCAATGCCTCCGGTGTAGAGCTGCCTCACCTGCTGCTGGCTCAGCGGCGCCGAGTATATCTGCACGTCTGCCTCCTGCATATTGGCATATGTCCCGCTCCTGCTCGAGTTGCCGAGAGCGAAGCCCTCACCCTCCTCGGTCTGCGAGCTGCCTGCGCCAAGCAGCGAGCTTGCGACAAGCGTGCCGTTGACATAAACAGTTACTGTGCCCGCAACAGAGTTGTAGACTCCGGTCACAAGATACCAGGAGCCTGTTGCAGGAGAAGTTATTGACTTTGCCTCAGTCTCGGAAGTGGTATATATCGAGAATGCAGGGCATCCGCATCCGCTCTGCAGGAAGAGCATCGGGTTCAAGGAGGGCGCAAGCGGTGCTATTATCGGCACATTCGCGCTGGTGTTGGCAGAGTTCAGGTTTATCCATGCGGACTCGGTGATCGATCCTGTTATAGCGTACTGCGGTATCTCCTGCATCGCTATCCTTCCATTGCCCGGAAGGCTTGCAACGTAATTCGGGCTGCCCCACAAGGTGTTGTATGCAGTGCCGTCTATGCTGTTCCCGCTCAGGTCATATATGATGTTTCCCTCGCCGCTGACAAGAGGCCACCATCCGACAATGTTCGCCTGCGCGTAGCTGTTCCCGCTGTAGGCTATCGCCTTGACCGCAGCGTAGCCGTTGCTCTGCTGCTGCGTAAGGTATGAGGATGCGATCCCGTTTGCATTGGTATACTGCGTCACCATGCTGTTGCCGCCGGTAAAGTTGCCAAGATTGCTTATGAATCCGACAAGCGTGTTGGAGAGGCTCCTGCCCGCCGGGTTTGTCACCTTTGCGCTGACCTTGGCAACCGCGCCAAACGGAAGATAGCCGCGCGCGGTGCCGTTGTCCCCGAATCCGCTGTAGTCATTAGGGTTGCCATTGAGCAGCCACCATCCGAGGAGCATGCTGTTGACCGGCTGTCCGTCAATGCCTTCGCCGTAAAGGCCGAGAACGTTGGCAGCGGCTAGCGGCACGGAGTAGAACTGCACGCTTGCAAGCTCACCGTTGAAGTAATCCGTTATGGACGATGCGCCTTCGCACGCGCCTACCGCTGCATTTACGCAGGTAAGCGGCGATGCGGCCGAAGATGCGATAACCGCGCCGTTGAGATAAAGGGTTATCGTTCCAGACGAATCTACTCCTGTTACAAAGGTCCAGTTCTGCACCGAGAGCCCTTTTCCAGAGCTTGCGCATGCGGATGTGGTCGATGGCCCGAAGCACAGTTCATTCCCGTCCAGATACAGCGAGAACGCGTTCGATGCGTATATTGAGTATACCTGCCCTGCCTTAAGCTGCTGCGGATAGACCCATGCGCTGAGGGTTGCAGAGGTCGGCTTCTGGGAGGAGGAGAGCATGAAGTAGACTCCGTTCCCAGAGAATGAAGCTGCATGGAACTCCTGGTAGGAGAGCGAGATCTGGCTCGCGAGCGAGGTCGTGTTGGGGCAGCTGTAATCGACGCAGACCACCCCCTTGTAGTTCTGCAGCGAGATAGTGCCGTTCGCTATCTGCAGGTCGTAGATGCTCGGGTTTGATGAGGATTCGAACATGGAGTTTGACTCTATTCCCTGGGGCACCACGCTGTACGCCGTCGCAGATATTATCTGCTGCGCGATCGTTGTGGAGACTATTATCTCTCCTGTCTTCGTGATGCTCACATTATAGGAGAGCAGGCTGCCGCTCGAGGGAAGCACTACTGTCGTGCTGTATCCGCTGCCCGCCGCCTGCGCAGTGTTTACCTGCGAGGCGATGTCCTGCGCCACCAGCTCGATGTGCGAGAACAACTGCTGGTTCGAGATGAGCGCGCGCTGGCTTGCGATGGTCACGAAGAGTATGAGGAAGACAAGCAATACGAATGAGAAGACGATCATGAACTCTAATGCGATCTGCAGCCTCATTACAACACTAAACTACCGGGGTCACATAGACGCAAGCGACAGCTGACTGGTGCGGGCACGCGGCCTCCGAACTCACATTCACAAGATATGTACCGGTTGCGGTTATCCCGCCAAGGTCCCCGCTCACGTTCACCGGAGTATACGCGGTGACGTAGCTCAGGCCCCTCGGCGAGCTGACCTCGAATATTATCTCATGGCCAACGTTGTTGCTCAGCGTCCCAACGTATATGTACCTGACTCCTGTCGGTATAGTAAGTTCGATAAGCTGCTTCGCAGGCGGTCCTTCGCTGCCAACAAGGGTTGCGATGCTTGCGACGCTGCTCGCCGCCTGCTGCGCTTCAACAGTAGACAATGAGGAGCTTGCGCTCGCGATCTGCACAAACGCAAGGACTACTACAGGAAGAAGCACTGACAAACCAACTGATAGTGTTATCAGCAATTCAAAGCTTGACTGAAGTCTAATCTTGCTCATTTGTTGCACCAAGCTCCTTCTTAGTGGTCACCATCCTATTCTTCTTCTGCGCTATCTCTTTATAGAGCTTATCCTCAAGGCTCTTTAATGTCCTCTCAAGCGTATAGCCGGCCGCAGAGGCATACACCTCCTCTCCCCTCTCAAGCTCCAGCCTTGCAGTGATCTCGTATCCCTTTGTCTTTACCCTCTTAAAGTTGACAGAGATATTGTCAACTTTTATCTTGCTGAACCTGTCGACCTTGTCCGTTATGTTGTTTATAGTATCTACTATCTCCTCTCTGTACTCCTCATTGTAATCATCAAGGCCTGAGATCATTATGTTCTCGCGCGGGGCGTTGCCGTTGCCGAGCGCGGCCTCAAGTACGTCCTTCACCGTTATTATGCCAAGCGGCTGCTCCCCTTTTGTTATCAGAAGCGATGAGATATTGTGCTCGACAAGGCTCCTTATCGCGTTGTCTACCCCTTCTTCTTTTCCTATGGAATAAAGATTCCTTTCGCAGACATCAGCCACGCGCGTCGCGCTCTCCGGCATGCTCCTCCCTACCTTGCTCTTGCGCTCCCTCATCCTTGCAGTGTAGTTGATTATGTCCTTGTAGGTTATCAGCCCGAAGAGCTTCTTGTTTGAGAGCACCACGAGCCTGCTGACCTTGTTCTTCTCCATCGCGCTCCTCGCCTGCGCTATGTTTGCATCTGAATCAATCGAGAAGAAAGGAGTGGACATCACCTCCTTGACCTTCATTGCGGAGATCAGGTGAAGCGAAAGTATCGCACGGAGTATCGCATCCCTCTTGACAATGCCCAGTACGCGATTCTCTTTCATGTACGGCAAGGCGCGCGCTGAGGATTTGTAAAAATAGTTGATTATGTCCTGTATAGGCGTATCTGTCCTGACTATCGGCACCGATCTGGCGAGCTTGCCTGTTGAATAGCTCTCTGTTATGTCTATTATGCCCCGTTTCGCTATCTCCCTATCGTCTATCATGCCAAAATAGTCGTCGTTTTTTGTTACAACGACAGCACCGTACTTTTCAACATCGCTCAAAACACTTGTGATAGGAACTTTGTAATCTTCAAGACTTGTCTTCGAAACTAACGCTACAGGTAGGGTTTCAAATGCAACTGGCATATAATCAGTAGGTATACACAATATTAATATTTAAATACGGATAAGATGTATCACGATATCCTGATATAAAGTAAAGGATATAGTGCCGGGATGGCAGATAGGCCATGCGGCCGCCTGCAGAGCGGCATAGGGGGGTTCGATTCCCTCTCCCGGCTTACCTATTGAATGTTGGTAGCTTACCTTCGTTTATTAATTTTGCCCAATTATATATTCTATACCTACTAGTTTGATTATAATGACAGCCATACTCCAAGATAAAGAAATAATTCGTGCGTTTCAAAAAAGTATGAATCTGACATTTCTAGGATTTATAATAGTCATTATAATCTCAATGCTTTTGAGTTATACGGTAGTTTCACTAAAAACTTATGAGGAATTGTATCAATCACTGATACCATTTCTATCGATATTCCTTCCTGCTAATGTCTTACTGCTAATCGAAATATTTAGAAATGAAAAACTGATGCAATGGATTAGGAAAAGGGACAGAACCTATATTCCAAAGCCACCTTTATCAAACCCTTCTTTTCCACTTTCTATAGTAATACTTTTGGCAGTTCCTGCAGTGCTTCTGTTTTTATTGCTGATAACTAATTCAATTGTCTTAGAAAACATTAATAGTTCTGGACCTTGGCTTTCGCTTGTTGCAACTGCATTGGCTTTTATAGCGGACATTGCTACTTTTGCTCCTATGTTTATGTTCTTAATCTCATTACGAATGCTAATCCAATGGGCATACACTTCCAATGCAGAGCATGAGCGACTAATAGGCGAATTAGGCAAATAACTAATTTATGCTACAAGACCGTACTTGGCAAAGATATTAATCTGAGCCACCAACTTATCAATCTCTACTTGCTTTATGACTTTTGCGATTATTAACTCGTCCTTCTGTTTATCCAGGACAGTGGCATTCTTACCGAATCCTGGATTTGTCGAACTTAAAATTTTCATAATTGCAAAGTAGTTGATGAAATAAAGCGCTACGCTATCATTTATGGCGGGACCAAGATAAATGTTAATCTTTTGTTGTTCCAGGTACTTTACATAACTTTTAGCCGATGCTGTTTTCAGTTCTTTCTTGATAGCAGTATAATCACCTGAAGAATTTCTAGGAGTCATGATAATAGATATAAGAATTAGCATAATGTCACTTAGTCTAGGTACTTCTATTCCAACCATATTCATGCTCGGTCCATTAGGCTTTTGCCCTCCAAAAGCACCATTAATGTAAGGTTGATATGGTGGTAAAGAATACAGCCACTCAAAGTATACTCGCCAATCAGCAAGGTGGAGTTTAATTGGTATTACGCCTTCCATTCTTGCTACTGTCGTATTCTCAAGTCCTGAGTTCAAAGTTGCAAGCACACCTGCTTTGGCATTAGGTGCATACTGTTCAGGATAATCCGTTCTATAGAAATATGCCAACCTTATCGCCTTTGTTGCAATTTCAGCATATTTCGCCTCCTCCTTGCGTTTTTCATTCTCTTTCTTTCTCTTATCTAAGTAATCCGTTATTGACATAGACTTACACTTTAGAATGTAGGAATCAAGGTTATATATGCTTACAGGCATGCCACTTTAAATAGTAAAACAAGTTATATCTCTGGCTACCAATATTCCTCACCAATTCCCTTTCCCGGCTTTTAATTCTAAGAAGTTTTATTAATCTGTTTTTGACAACTCCAAATATGCAAGACGATGTTTCTATACAAACCCCAAGTTTGGAAAAAGGAGAGACAATTATACTGGAGTTTGAACCAATTAAGAAAGTTAACCTGAGAGAAATTGTAGGAATAACTCTTGTTGCATGTCTATTCGAAATAATATTATTGACCGTATCCTTGCTTCTTTTTGCAGTTACTGTAATATTACTTGTAATTGTTCTACTATTCTGGATGCGAGCCCGATATACAAAGAACTCGAAATTTTGGATAACAAATATGAAAATAATATCAACTACCGGCGCTGCAGGATTTCCAAAGACACCTATACTGTTTAAAGATATAGCCCTCGTTAATGTTCTTACTCAGCGAATAACTAATACTGCAATTTTGGTAATACTCAAAAAAGATAGCAAGGCTTACAAGACACTCGGTACTAATGGCAAAATAAAATTTGCTGATGTATCTAACAATGATGGCTTTATACGGTTCTTGGAAATCGGAGTTGCACAAAAAGCAAAAGAAACTATACTGAGCCAGATTTAACAAATAGAATTAATGAACTTGTTTTATTGTAGTCTGCATACATTCTCCGCCACTTTCCCGTTCCTTATGGCGCATTTGTATACAAATGTTTATATATGTTTACATCAATAGTATCTTTGGTTGATATGGAAAGCGTAGTCGTAAGCGTCAGGATTAAAAAAGACACAAAAGCAAAGCTAGAGAATGAGGGTGTTGACGTGGAGGAGGTAGTGAAGGAATTCCTGAACAACAGAGCTGCACAGATAGAACTTAGAAAAAGCATCAACAAACTAAAGAAGATAGTTGAAAAAGAAGTAAAGGCTTCCAAAAAGGGTTTCTCTGTTAGATCTGTAAGGGAGGATAGGCGTGCTGCTAATTGACTCATCAGCAATAGTAAAATTCTTCTCCAAGGAACCAGGATGGGAAGAGGTAGAGCAGCACATAAGCGTTGCGGCTACTATTCCGCTTGCACTAGTTGAACTAGGAAGTGCACTCTTGAAGAAAGTTTCAAACAAAGAGGTTAACCTTGGCGCTGCAACTGAAA
>JASHTL010000115.1 GCA_030040595.1 Microcaldota archaeon | reverse complement strand
GGTGGTGCCTATGAATATCGAGTCTGTCGGGTCGTTCAGCAGATACTCCGATGGAGGCTCCGGAGGCCTTGTAAGGAAGACTCTCTTCGAGAGCTCGTTGCTCATGATGTTCTGTATCTTCACCAGGCTCATGCTTTATCTACCTCATGAAAGCTTATTATCATTTCTGCGTCTGGAACGTCTTCCTGAGTTCAGCCTCAGTGGGTATCTTGTAGTCGAACTCATGGAGGAAGTGGACCTCCCTGCCTGTTACCCTGAAGATGCTCAGGTCGAACGCGTTGAACAGGGTCTGCAGTTCCGTCAACTGCAGGGTTAAGGTGTCAAGCGCCTCCTTCTCGCTGACTCCTACCGCTGTCGACTCTATGTACATTATCACGTTGAGGGGCCTTTCCCCCTGCGAGACGCGGTCCATCTTCTCCTGGAGTATCTGGAGCTTGCGCTGAAACTCCTGCATGGTCATGTCGTTGGGCTTCGTTGACGCGGCCTCGCGCGACATCTGGAACTCGACGTAGCCCCGCTGGCCGTCGAGCTCGTCCCTGTATACCTGCACATCCTCAGGCATTGTCATGACGTTGAACTTGAACGGAAAGTCGATGTTCATTGCCGTGCGCTCCCACCTGTCTACCGCGCCGCTGAAATCCTTGTCGCTCTCCTCCGGCACTTCCGAGGTGAAGACGTAGCCGTATATGTTGCCGGTGAGATAGCCTGTGGCGTAGTACACGCCTCCGCTCACCTTCACCACGGCTTCCTGGCCGTCCGAGATTGTATACCCGTTTGCCGGAACCAGCTTTATCCTGAAGAGTTTCGTGAAAGCCGGAAAGATCAGGAAGTCAACATAGTTTATGCAAAGTATCATCCCGATGGCAAGCAGTGAGAATACGATGATAAGCAGGCCGAGCAAGCCGTTGTTCGAGGCTGTAAAGAGTATCAGAAGGGCCAGCATCGCAGTTGATGAGAGATATAATATCGTTTCTTCGTCCACCATGGGGCTACACCTGCCTCTCACCGCTCCTTATGCTTATCTGCTCGTTCAGATTGGCTACCGGAATCATGTGATCCGGCTCTATGAACTGGAGTATCTCGTCGCCTGTGGCTATTGTCGCTACTATTCCGAATGTCGAGCCTATGCCAGCCGCAAGCTCGTCGCCCTTCGCTATTGCAAGGTTTACCGCTTCCTCCTCAGTGCCTCCGGCAGCGCTCACCACCGCGTACGATATCATGGAGTGTGACTTGGCACGGCCGACGCTCGCAAACATGTTTTTCCACATGGTAACCTCGCCGCGCATGTGCTCTATCTCAGGCGAGGTCTCCTTGCCTCCGACTCTGCCCGACTTCTCGACCATCTGGTTGTACTTGTCCTGGGCCTCGTTGAGCTTGTTCCTTATCTTGTCAAGGTACTCGTCCTTGTTCAGTACATAGAGCTGCGTGCTTATCCTGAACGGCTCCTTTATTATCGAGAGCATCTTGCCGAACATGACCGCGAATTCGACCTTCTCCGGGTCCTGCATCTCGGTGCCCGACCTGTATATTGGTATCTTTACGAAAACAGTGGCGTATATGAGCTCGCCGTCGCGCTTCATTATCGCATTTCCTGACGGCGCCATTATATAAGGATCGTTGCTGTCCAGGACCAGTTTGCCCTTATGCATCTTTCTTATGGGTTCGAACAGGTACGTGTAATACCTGCTTGCCATTGCAAGTACGTCAAAGATAAGCGCGAAGATCAGTGCAACAAACCAGGCTATGCTGTTGATCGAGACTATCGCTACTGCGAGCACTATGCACACGAGAGACGCAGCCAGAAGGCCTATGAAGAGTACCCAGCGGAACTCAAATGCCAAATATCCACCTGTCGCGATATAATGGTCTTGTTAAACTTTATATAGCCATTACAGTCACGCTGCAGCGGCGGATTCGCATAGCGTTGCACACCCGGCCTGATGAAAGGAAGGTAATCGCGGGCATCTCACCGCGCGTCCCTCATATTCCCCTGAGCCTCGAAGATGTCCTCGCCATGCCTCCCAGGAGCTCAGCGATCTGCGTTATCAGCGCGTATGTCATTGCGCTGATCAGGGCCGGATAGAATATTATGGAGAGCCAGAAGGCTCCCAGCGCGCTGGGCGCGTCGCCTATCTCCTCGATCAGCGGAGACGAGGGCGAGATCGAGTTCTGCACTGAGCTCGGGCAGCTGGCAACTCCGACAGTGCAGCCGCCGAACTTGCCAAGGGAAGTGGTGACGGCATTCATCTGCGCAATCACCCCGTCTTGCGTTCCAAGCGTCTGCGCGAAAGCGAAGCTGAAGAGTATCGGCATGATAAAGTAGAATCCTATGGCTATGGCCATGAGCATGCCCCCGAGCTGCCTGGTGGGTATTATGGCCCTGAAGATTATCCCCGGGACCAGGAATACTGGTATGGCAGCATACATCATGAAGATTATCAGGTAGAATTCCAGCTCAAGGACCATGAGCCCCGGAACGATCAGTTCCATCAGCGCCGATGCCGGCCAGAAAAATAAGTATACTACTGCATACTTGAAGAGGGCCGGGAAGACCTGGAAATTGTCCTCGCATGCATAGGGTTGCGGCACGCCCTCGGAATTGAAGCCTTCGTTAACGCATATCGAGAGCGACTGCGAGGCGTAGAAATAGTCGTCCGCGCCGATCTGGTAGAGAATCAGCATTAGATGCCCTGTGCTGTTTATCGTGGAGTTTATGTAGTCGAGAGAAGTGACGTAAGGATTGTATTGGCCCACGAACAGGCTTGGCACGATCCCGAACATTACCGCGGCAACGACTGTGAACATCCCGACTATGATGGCGGTGGCCACGGCCTCGTAGAGTTCGCCCGTGCCGAAGATCCTTACCCTGTCGCTGTGTATTCCCACGCCTATCATTATGATCACAGCGGCAAGCATGAAGGAGATCAGGACAACTGCCATGGCTATGGGCTCCCAGTAGTCCCATATCTGTATGGCTGCGATGTTTATCTGCGAACAGTACCACGGCGCTGCGATGTTGACAAATCCCGTCTGCTCGCAGTACTGCCCTGGGTTGATAATGATTGGAGCCGGCGGCGGAGCTGGGGCAGGAGTGTAGGCAAGGACAGCATGCGTTCCCAGTGCCGCTACCGCGATGACGGCAAACAGTACAATTATTCTCTTTTGCATCTCATACCAGCCTCGTGAGCAGTGAGAGGAAGTCCATTCTCTCGCCTATCGCAAGCGAGAAGTCAACTATGAAGACATCTACAATTGTGAGATTGAGCAGAGGTATGAAGCTCAGGCCTATCGCAACCAGGCCGCCGTAGAGTATGTATGCCCTGAAGATCGGCACAAAGAGCTGCAGGATGATAACCTGCCAGGCCGTGCCTAACCCGTTGCCGCTCACCATGTCATTGAACGTGTTGGTGAACCATGTCGAGACCATGTTAATCACAAGGCCGAAGACTCCGCCATCGTTGTACGGCGGCGGACAGGTGTCTATGCCCACGTTCTCGCTAGCGCCGAACGAGAACGCGCAGACGAAATCTGTTCTCGCGTTGTCGATCGCATGGGTTATGAAGCCGTATGTGACAACGGTCATGATCGGGTATACGACACCTATGCCCAGCGCGAATGCTATCATGGCTCCGCCGAATGTCCTTGTTATCCCGAAAGACCTCGCCACCAGGCCCACTGCCATAAGTATCGCAAAGATGAATCCCGAAGCTGCGATCAGGAGCAGCTGCACTTGGCTCAGCAGGTTGAAAAGGTAGAGGGTGTTAAGCAGCGGGACGAAGTAGTGGAATACCGGTTGTATCGGCATGGTGTTGAACTGGAATATGACTCCCACCCCGCCGCCTGCAAACGTGCCGGTATTGATGACGCCGGGACTGTCCGCATCGTCCTCTTCAGGGGTCTCTGCGCCTATCTCTACGTCGCCTTCTTCTGTAGCCAGGGAGACCCCTGGAAGGAGTCCCTCCCCGCCTGACGAGGGAGGCACATTGACATTGACCAATGGCGCGAACGAGACCGCGGAAGCGATATAAAACGTGGAGAGGGCAAACTGGTCCGTATCGTTGTTGAACTGATATACGTCGCAGAGGGACATGAAGTACAGGTTGTCGTTGCTGGTCTGCCCTATCATGGGAGGCTGCGTTGCCGGGCCTGTGCACTCCAGGTTGACCAGGCCTACGCTGTTCAGCGCGTTGTACACCGGCATCGTGGCGACAAGGCCGCCAAACGCGACGAAGACAAGGATGAAGATAAGGGACGCGAATTCGTCGTAAACCTTGGTCCGTATCCAGACCCTCATCTGAGTGGTGCCGATCATGGGGCTCAGCATGTAAAGCACCGCAAGCACCGTGATGACAAGTATCACTGCAGCTGCGGCTATCTCAGAGCCGATGAGGTAAGGCGAGGTTATGAAATAGCAGATGCCCGTGCACTGTGCCGATGCCGGAGTCATGAGGAGGGTCGAGGCTAGCGCTACGATCGCGAGCATAGCCGCGAACTTGAACCTGCCAGTCAGATGCACCATTGCACTGCCCTCTCGTATTGAAGCGTAATGTTCATGTCATATCACCTTGCTGAGTATCTTGTTGCTCTGCAGGGACGGCGCGCCCAGTATGTCCCCGAGGAACTCAAGCATGTCATAGCATATGATGAAAGAGATTATGAGGCCTACCATCTGCAGCACAGCGTACGATGTCGTGCCGGTGAACTCGAAGACGTTGGCCTGCATTACGTCGCCGAAGCTGGTCTCGCCTCCGATGACCGCGAAGAAGGACTCCACGAACCCCACGAAGTCTCCTTGACCAGTGCTCCAGACTGTGCCTAAAGCTGACTGCTGGCCGCAGATTTCATATGCCGCTGCCGCTGGGGCCTGCGAGTTTCCAGCCTCGCCGCCTGGCGGAACCTGCCCGTTAGTTCCCGCGTTAGTCTGAACGTAGGCGCTGTTGGCGCCTGCGCAGAGAGTGCTGCCATTGCTGAACTGCGAGAACGTGTAAAGCAGCGCAGGCAGTATTATGTAAAACGAGATGAAGAGCGCAAGCATGGCCCCTCCGGCTGCCCTGGTCCAAGGGAAGCACCTCAGCACTATGCCCACGTAGAAGAAGATTGGGAAGAGGAAGTATATGACGAAGAGGAGCATGATCACCAGTGCTCCCATGCTGATTATCGCGAACGAGATGGCCTCCTCGCCCCAGAGCGTAGTCAGCAGGGTCTGGATTCCGGTGAACGGACTGAGCGTGAATCCGAAGTCGTTCGGCACCAGGTTTACCATGAAATGCACCTCGCTTTCTATGAGGAAGAGGTAGAAGACAACGTCTATGTAATTGTAAAGGTTGTCGTTTATTATCGAGGTCTCGTAAGCCGTGCACGTGTCTATGAATAT
>JASHTL010000114.1 GCA_030040595.1 Microcaldota archaeon | reverse complement strand
AACAGCGAGCCTGCCTCCCCAACCGCAACCCTTCTTTATGTCTACAGAATGCGTGTGAGTGGCCACAATGAAATACTTCGCCCCCTGCGCTGCAAGGTCCCTGAGCGTTTCTCTTACATTGAGGACATCGGCGCCTGCAGTTCTTACCACGACCACAGGCACTCCGTAGGCACTTGCAAGATCCTTGGCCCGCATGTCCGTCTCAATGCCGTTGCGCCTATCTGAGCATGTAACAAGTACAAGAACACCATCTAGAGGTTTCACATCTGCCATAAAATGCGCCTGATAATAGATAACTAACAGTACTTAATAAGCATATTCTTATTTATTGAATTCTAGGGCTTGCGCCTGATCAGTCTTCCGTGACTATCCCATAATCCGTCTTTAGGCGCTTTTTGTCTATTCCTGTAGGCGAGCCGTCAATCGGCGATTCATACCTCCTGTTCTTCGGAAAGAGCACGAAATCCTTCATGTAGTCGACGCCCTTCCCGGACAGCAGCGCAACGATCCTGTCGAATCCTATCGCTATGCCGCCGTCAATCGGCGCGCCGTATCCCAGGGCCTCTATCATGAACCCGAAAGTCCTATCGATCGAGTCGTCACCCATTCCTATCTTCCTGAGTATCTTCCTCTGTATCTCGGGATCGCTGATGCGTATGGAGCCTCCGCCGGTCTCGACGCCGTTGGTCACAAGGTCATACTGCCTCCCGATCACTTTCTCCGGCTCATTGTCCAGGAACATGACGGTCTCATCGGATGGCGACGTGAACGGGTTATGCGAGGGCAGTAGCTTGCCCGTTACCTCGTCCTTCTCAAACAGCGGGAACTTCTCGACCCAGAGGAACTCAAAGTCGGAGCTGAACTTCCCTATCCTGTCGCCCATGGCCTTTCTTATCTTGCCCATCACGTCAAGAAGCACCCTCTCCGAGGCATCGGCGCATATCACTATGACGTTGCCTTCCTTGGCGTCCAGCTTTTTCATCACGCTGCCGCAGACGCCGGCGCCGAGCGACTCCGCAATGCTCTCAGGGTCTGAAGTGACCTTTCCATCCTTCACGTATAGCCACGTGAGCCCCTTGAGGCCCAGCGTCTTTGCAAGCTCTATCGTCTTTAGCATGTAGTTCTTGTCGATCTTGGAGCCATGCTTCCCGAAACCGGCGTCGAACGCCATAGCCTTCACGCGTCCGTTGCCTTCTATGACCCTCTTCAGTATATTGTAATTGCTCTTGCCAGCATCATCTGTTATGTCGAATATCCTGCTATCATAGCGCAGGTCCGGCTTGTCCGAGCCGTAATTCCTCATCGCATGCTCATAGGTCATGTGCCTGAACGGCGTCTTAAGCTTCCTGCCAAGGACGGTGCTGAATATGTGTGTCATAAGCCTCTCGATTAGGTCCTGAACGTATGCCTCGTCCCTGAATGAGAACTCTATGTCTATCTGCGTCTGCTCCGGGAGCCTGTCCTCCCTCGGGTCCTCGTCCCTGAAGCACCTCGCCATCTGGAAGTACTTGTCAAGTCCTCCCATCATGCAGAACTGCTTGTATATCTGCGGTGACTGGGGCAGGGAGTAGAACTTGCCCTTGTTGGTCCTGGACGGCACCAGGAAGGTCCGCGATCCGGTGTCATAGGTGTCCTTGACAAGTATCGGCGTCTCGAGCTCCAGGTATCCGTCATCCCACATGAACTTCCTCACCTCCTTGGTCATCCTGTCCCTGAACTCTATATTGGCCACCATCTCCCGCCTGCGCATGTCGAGATACCTGTACCTGAGCCTCAGTTCGTCGTTTGGCAGGTATTTTTTCTTCTCGTCTATTATCTCGAACGGCGGCACCTTCGATGCGCTTATGACGCTGAGTTTTGTCGCGTAAACCTCGACCTGCCCTGTAGGGTTCGTCTTGTCGACCGTGTCCGCATCCCTCTTCTTTACCTTCCCGGAAACATGCAGCACGTACTCCTTGCCAACAAGGTCAGCCTCCTTGAGTATGCTTCCCTCGAAGACGAGCTGCGTAAAGCCGTACCTGTCCGCAAGGTCTATGAAGAGCTTGCCACCATGGTCCCTCCTGTACCTGCACCAGCCGTAGAGCTCCACCTCCCTGCCAACGTGCCTCTCGTTTGCCTGGCCGCAGTTCAGTCTCTCCGTCATATGATCATTCTACTTTGAACTCCTTCTTGAGCACCTTGGCGAGCTGTTCCGAGACAAGCCTTGGGTCAACTCCGTATTTCTTGGAAACCTTTCCTATCACGAAGTTCAGCACCTTCCTGTCCTTCTTGTAGTCCTCGAGCAGCTTAAGGTTCGATCTTATAATTGCAACAATCTCTTTATTAACTTCTTTCTCATCCACCTTCGAGTAGCCCTTTATCTCCTCGCCCTTTGCCAGCTTCTCCATACTCTCCTTGCTTACCAGCACCCCCTCCTCCACGAGCCTGAGCAGGGCCTCAAACCCCTTTGCGTCTATGTCCATCCTGCCATACTTTATCAGCAGCTGTACTGCGCTTACTATGTTCTGCATCTTGTGCCTTCCTTCCTCCATCTCTATCAGCGCCAGCGCCTGCCTGTTGAACATCACAAGCTCCCTTATCGTGTCCTCGCTGTATTTGTATTTTGCAGCTCGGTCAGCCGCAAAACGGCTGGCATAAACCGGTTTGACAGCGCTTACGTTACGCATTTCATAATCGGTGAGGTCAGGCTCGTATATGAACCCATACTCCTCCTCTGTCTCCTTCTCCCTTGACGCCACTGTCTTCATCTCCTGCTCGTTGTACGACCTTGTCTCCTTCCTGACATCAAGCTTCTTTGACAGGAGCCCCTCCTGCCTCTTGATCTCGTACCTCAACGCGTTCGTTATGTTGGAGATGCCGGTCACGTTCTTAACCTCCACCCTCTTGGTTGAGAGCGATACGTTAAGGTCTACCTTCAGCTCCTGCTCTATGTCGACGCCGAGGTAATAGAGTATGCTCCTGAGCTCCACGAGAAAGTCCCTCATCTCCGTCTCGTTGGACATGTCCGGTTCCGTGACTATCTCCACGAGCCCTATCCCCGACCTGTTGAAGTCGAGGAGCGTGTAATCGCCCTCCCTGATTATCCTTGCAGGATCCTCCTCGATCTGGACGCGCGTTATGCCGATCCGTTTCCCTCCTGCCTGGACATAGCCGCTATGCCCCACCGCTTTGTCGGTCTGGGTTATCTGGAAGGATTTCGGAAGGTCGGGATAGAAGTAGACCTTCCTGACGAAGGAGATGCGCTCGCCTATCTTGCAGTTCAACGCACCCGCTATAGATTTTGCAACGCTGAGCGCCTTTTCGTTAAGCATGGGCTTGGACCCGGGGAAACCCATGCAGATCGGGCAGACTGCGCTGTTCGGATCCTCAGCAGCAGAGCTGCACCTGCAGAAAAGCTTGCTCTTCAATGGCAGCGCAACATGGACTTCAAGGCCTATCTTCATAAGGATCCCAGATTATGCTCGAACCTGTATTTGAAATCCGATTCCCAGTCCTCCACAAACGAGAGCGCTGCGTTGTCGTTGAAGTGATCCGTCACCACCTGCGCTCCGACTGGCATCCCCTCTATGTACTCGAACGGGAAGGATACATGGGGAAAGCCGCAGAGGTTTGGCGTGACTGTGAGCGAGTCCATGGCATAGGTCTGCAGTGGCGTGAGCTCCTGAACCTCCTTTATCCTCGGAGTCCTTATTGGCATTGTAGGACTGATGAGATAGCCGGTGCTTAGCAGTTCCTTTATCCTTCTTATCAGCAATGACCTTGCCTTCAGCGCCTTGCCATAATACCTGTTCTTCACGCTCGCTCCCCTCACAAATGTGCCCAGGATTATCCTTCTCTTCACCTCGGTGCCAAAGGCGTTTCTGGAGTCGGTGAAGAACTTGTTGTATTGCTGCGTGAAATCTTCGCTTATCTTGCCATACTTGAAACCCGTATACCTTGCGAGGTTTGTGGACGCCTCGGCCATTGATATTATGTAATATATGCTTACCGCGTTCTTTACGAGGCCCAGATCTGTTCTTTCCACCTTATACCCTCTGTTCTCCATCTTCCGCAGCAGCTTCTCAAAAGCTGATCTTATCTTCTCGTCCATGTTCTCGGTGAGCTCGTTTATCACTATTAACTTCTTTTTCTTCTCCGATCGCACTTCACTGTCAACGCATGTAGCGTCATAGCGGTCGACTCCCCTGATCGTATCAAAGACTCTCCTCGCATCCGCTGCAGACCTGGATATGACCCCTATCTTGTCAAGGGAGTTGCCAAAGTCTATCAGTCCGTACCTGGAGACAAGGCCGTATGTTGGAGTAAATCCAACAACCCCGCAGAACGATGCCGGAGAAGAGATCGAGCCGCCTGTGGAGACCGCCACTCCCGCATGATATTTCATGAGGGCTGTGGCAACAGCTGCGCCGCTGCTCGAGCCGCCGGAGACGTAGTCTGGATTTACAGGGTTTCGCGCAGGTTCCTTTGCATTTGTTCCAAAAGTACCAAAGCCGAACTCGTCCATGTTCGTCTTGCCCAGAAAACCGAAGCCGTTGGCCAATGCCTTCTCCACAACTGTGGCATTGAACGGAGGGACATAGCCCTTCAGTATCTCGGATGAGCAGGTCGTTTCAACGCCTTTGACGCATATGTTGTCCTTGAAACTTATCGGATATCCTTCAGTCAGCCCTTCGTTTACCTGATTCATGAAATGGTACTTCTTGTTAGCCTCTTTCAGCTGTCTGACCAACTCTTCGTAATAGCCTTCCTTCTTATGCTTCTTGCTAAACTCGTCTATACTGCTCATATCTTGGGCCCTATGACGTAAAACCTGTATGTCT
>JASHTL010000113.1 GCA_030040595.1 Microcaldota archaeon | reverse complement strand
GTCTTTACAAGGTTCCTTACGACTATCGTATCCATTTTCTATTCATCGTATATTCTTGTGCTTTATTTGCCTTTTATTACAACCGGTAACGTTACGTCTATATGGCAGGCAACGCATATAAATATCGTACAGCCTATATTATACGAGTGGAAAGATGGAAAGGTACTGCGGTTGCGACATGCGCGGCATGCTCACATTCCAGATACTCTGGCTGCTTTCGAAGAAGCCAATGCACGGCGAGGAGATGGCCAAGGAGATAGAGAACAGGAGGGGCGAGAAGCCGAAGGCTGGTACGCTCTATCCCGCACTGAAGGAACTGAACGCGAAAGGTCTTGCCACCACGAAGAAGCGCGGCCGCATAGTTGTATATTCGATAACGCCACTCGGAAGGCGTGCCGTGAAGCAGTCGGTAGCCTATTTCGTCAGGTCGTTCGGCGACATAGTCGCTGAATCAAGATAAGCAAAAGAAAAGAAGAAACCGGTCAGCAGCTGTACTCCACTTCTATAGGGTACTGCCACCTGTAATCCGCCTGCACCACTGCAGCCACATCCTTGGTCTCAACAGGTTTCTTGTTCGTCTTCATGTCTTCACCATCAATATAAACGGATTCAGGAGCTTTTGGGTTGGGTGGGTTGGGTTTAGGAATCGAAGAAACATTCGTTTCATCGCCCCCTGAATCCTTGATACTATATTATGGCTAAGGTGGTTTATATACTATTGACCTTATGTCAAGTTTATTTGATAAATTTTGACAATTTGTAAACTAATTGCCCTTGTACCACTGGAAGCGCCTGTAGTTCTTCTCCATGTCCATGTTCCTGAAAGGATACGAACCCTTCACCACCCCTGTTATCCGGGCGGTGCTCATCTTGACCCGTTCTTCATTGAAGACGCGACTGTGGGCCGCAATGCCATCCCGTCTTGCGGTCTTCTCGTCCTCGAAGAGGGCAATGCCAAGGAAGCGGAAACTGCCGCTCATTGGCGCAAGGATCTGGAATGTGTTCAGAAGAGGCATCTCAGTGTCATACTGCTTGTAGTATTCCATCATCTTTATCGACCTGAGGTGCGAGGTCTTGTTGAAGTGGTAGTTGGTCGCGTATGCGAGTATGTACTCCGGCGTAGGCTTGTTCACCGAGACCGTGAAGCGTTTTATTATGCCGCTCTTGACCAGGGTGTGGATCCTGTAGTGTATTGTCGTCCTGCCCATGCCTAGTTTTGAGGCTATCTCGCTTATCTCCATCCTGCTGTCCTCGCTCAGGAGGGCAAGGAGGGCCTTGTCCTTCTCGTTTATGTTCTGGGCCATTCCAGATATGGTCGCGCTGCTTATGGGAAAGTAGCCGAAGTTAGTAAGCATAAGCTCGCTTGGGTATATCTCGACACCGTAATCGGCAAGCTTGCCAGGGAGAAGGCTCTCCCAGACGATATAATCCATAGGGTTGCCTGATACGACATGCAGCACGATGTCAAAGTCTCCCTTGCAGAGCAATGCGCAATTCACATACCTGTCATCGGAGAAGAGGTCCTTGAGATCCTCTACGCTGGGCTTCTTCTCCGTCTTCAATATAAGCAGGTGGCGCTGAGAGAGGCCCAGCTTGTCCTCGTCTATCTCTATCCTGAACTTTATCTCGTACTTCTCTATGAGCTCCTTTATTGTCTTTGCCGCTGTTATCCTAGAGCACTGCAGCTTCTTCGCCATGTCTGTTACCGATATCCGCGAGTCCTCGCTCAGTTCCCGTAGCGCGGTCCTTGTCCTGAAGCCGTATATGGTCATTATACCTTTCTCTACAGCAAGACTAATATACATTTTGACAAAGTTTGACAAATAATTGAGGCTATTTGTATATTATTTATAAGCGCAGAAAGCGATTGGGAAAGTATGTTGCAGAAGAACGTAGGATATCTCTTCATTGCTCTTGCCGTGTTGGAGCTCTCCCTATTGCCTATACTGTCATCTACGGGAGCATCGAGCCTGGGCACCGTTCCGCTGCTCTTCCTCACCTTCCTTACGGGAACGCTGGTGTCTGCCGCATTGGTTATATACAAGGGGAGGGCAGGCGCCCTGATCGACGTACTCTCAAAGAGGAAGGCGCTTCTCACGCTCTCGGTAGCAGGCCTGCTGAACTTCGCAGTCGCACAAGCATTCCTGACACTTGGCGTGCTGGGAGCGAATCCAATAATAGCAAGCCTGGTGCTGAAGCTCTGGCCCATATTCATGGCGCTCATGCTACCGTTCGTGCTCAAGACCAAGGTCAGACCTGCGCAATTCCTCGCACTGGCAATAGGTTTCCTCGGGGTCTACATACTGGTTACCAACGGCACTCTCTCCTTCAGCGGAAACGTAGGACTGGCAGTCTCAATTTTGCTCATAATAATCTCGACACTCGCCACGGCAAGCTCCAACGTGATGATACGCGCGAGGAATTACGACATGTACGCGCAGATCTTCATATTCAATCTAATGTCATTCATGCTCTTCGCCTTCCTCTTTGTAGGAGGAAACCAGTTCTCGTCATTGCAGAATCTTAATGCGTCTGAGATACTCACATTCCTCTTCCTGGGAGGAATAACGTACAGCATAGGCGCATTCATGTTCTTCTACGCCTTGAAGACGCTCAACCCGGTGTTCGTGGGGAACGCGACATATGCAACACCGTTCCTGACTATAGCATTCTCCTATCTGCTCCTGGGAACGCAACTATACGCTTATTATTTCTATGCGGCAGCGCTGATACTCGCTGCATTGCTAATACAGCGGAAATATGCAACGACAGCAGAGAGATCCACAGCCGCAGAGACGTCAAGAAAGACGCCAGTGCTCTTCGATGTTACAGGAGTATTCGTCAACAACACCGGCAAAGTGATATCAGCATCGATCGAAGGCAACGGAAGGGCGATGGCAATAAAGATAGGAAAAGAGGACCTAGGTAGCCTCAAAATGAGTAGGGGCAATGCAGGAGATGAGTATTTCCTGTTCGACGCGCTGAGCCCCCACAAGGAAGTCAAGAAAGAGGAGATAGCTTACGTGAACGAGATAGTCGGAGTAAATGATAATGAAGTCGCAATAATAGGAATAGGCGACGAAAAAAAGGTGGAGGAGGCACTGCTGAGACTGCCTTCCGAGATCGGACCTAGGCCATAGTGTGCGTGATGAAATCCTAACCAAAAGTTAGGGACGCTTATGCTCAGCCGAATACCGCAAGGAACTGAATCTAGTAGTTAAGGCGCCATTTATTTACAGCACCATCTTTTGCTAATGTGTTCATAGACGCAGCTACTCCAAGCACAAACATAGATGCTGCACCGAGGATAAATATATATTCTACACCGTATCCTGTCCATTCGTTGTTACTCACATTTACTGCATTTGTTAAAGCGCCGTTCGTTGCTGTCTCCAGGACACGCATCTGAGCAGCAGGTAAATCACCATTAAGGGCTTTCTGAACAGTCGCGCTAGCTAGGAAAGTCGAATTCTGTTTCGGATTCAGAATTATCATCTGGTTAACGCTGTTTCCAGTAGCACCGTCAACAGCAAGAATAGCTGACTGGTTTCCATCCCTTATTGTGGTAGCCAAGTCGTTTTTGGCATCTCTCGCAGCAACAGCCAAAGTCGCTGCGTGAGCGTCTGCAAGATCTGCAGCTATAATTCCTCCTGCAGCTGCCCCAGTAAATGTCAGACCTATTCCAGCAATTACTCCAAGAGCCCTGTTCCTAGCCGTGTTCCTATATGCATTATTTACCATGTAATAACACATTATAGATTTTATTTTTCCCCTATTTAAACATTTGTTACTATATACAAAATTAAGTCCTGTATTGCTATCTTGGTTCTGCAGAATCGTAAACCTGCTGACAGTGCCAGCATCATGAACCTGTGCCAGCGTAGTTGAAATGCACCTGCTCATACAGTGAGACATTGTTCGACTGCACGAATCCGGATTTTGCCTCTATCACGTAATCGGCTGCGGAGCTTGGAGTGTATATCATGCAGTCGGTCTGGTTTGAGCTGTAATCCACGCACGGAGTCGCGTTGACTATGTATACTATCCTGCCCCCTGACGAATTGCCGTATATCCAGATTATGTCCAGCTGCGAGTACGTGTTCTTCATCCAGAACTGGTATATGCTCGAGTTGCGGAACTCGAAGAGCATGAAGGTCTTATTCGTGACGGTCGCATTCATCAGGC
>JASHTL010000112.1 GCA_030040595.1 Microcaldota archaeon | reverse complement strand
TCATCCACAACCATCTTAACAACGTCTCAAATAACCGTTACATTTTCACTCACAGCAGGCAATTCCATAACGAGCGGCACCTCCGACAACGCGGTCGGTACCACTTCAGCTTCAGGAGACACTGTAGCGCTGGTATATTGCGCAGGCACATGCACTCTTAACTCCGGTTCCACGCGGCTCATTACAGACCCGCAGGGCGCGACATACAATGTCGGAAGCCTTCCTGTTGGTACATATACAATAACCGCGTGCGATATAACCGCGGACGTATGTGCGTCTCCGCTCCCCCAGACCCTTACAATAAGCAGCACCCCGATAGAGACATACCTGTCCCTTGAGTCTTCAACTGACACCAACGGCGCATCTGACATTGCAACTGGATACACATCAACATCAGGGCACACTGTGGCAATATACTATTGCGCAGGCACATGCACAACCCCTTCGACCGAGCTGGCCCAAGCCAATACGCCAGTAACATACAACGTAGGTTCACTTCCAGTGGGAAGCTACACACTAGACGCGTGCGACACCACCGCAGGAGGCTGCTCCACAACGAACGCACTGACCATAACATCAGGCACTGGCGTGACGCTCAACATACAGAGTGAAACGGATCTCAGTGGCAATACGGACACTGCAACCGCAGTTACAGACAGCGCCGGCCATATAGTCCAAATAAACTACTGCGCAGGGACAAGCTGCCCAAGCGAGATTAGCACCTGGAGCACGCTGGTCACAGGCACATCCAATACCGTAACGTATAATGTCGGTACGCTAGGAGTGGGGGTATGGACCTTGGCTGCAATAGACAAGCAGTCAGGCCTGACCTCCCCTTCCGAGACGGTATACATTACTTCCTCTGCAGTATCATTGTCCCTTCAGTCGGCTAACGATGTACAGGGTACATCCGACAACGCAATCGGCACAACTACCACATCGGGAGACACGGTTGGCATATACTACTGCAATGGAACCTGCACACCATCGACTTCATCCTCACCGCTCTCATCTGCCTCAACAGTGACCACATATAATGTAGGGACGCTTGCAGCAGGCACATACACGCTTGAGGCGTGCGACACTACCGATATGGTATGCTCGCCTACAGACGCGCTCACTATAACAAATACCATCACAAGCGGACCTCCTGAAGTAACTTTGAGCATACCGTACAACTCAATTGTGCAATACAAGGTGGGCACCGGCGAAGTCTACATCGACGACCCGGCAAATGCAGTAACGAGCCATTCTCAGGACACCGTTGGTATATATTACTGCTCTCCTGCCCCATGCACCCCATCAGCTTCAAGCACGTTTCTTGCTTCAAACACTGGCTTCGCACAATACAATGTTGCAAGCCTTAACCCTGATTCTACATACACATTCATCGCCTGCGACACCACGTACAACTCAAATTCGCCAGTATGCAGCGGCACCAGTACTGTAACAGTAAACCCTGTAGTGGTTACCTTTACCGTGCAGAATGTAATAGACGATGAAGGCGTCACTGACAATGCAGTGGGGGGCACTAACGTTACAGGGGACAATGTGGAAGTCCTTTATTGCGGTGGCACTAAGTGCAATCCCATTTCAGGCTGCGGAATAGCATTTGGGCCTGCCAATGCAATATGTAATTTAGGAACATTCGCACCAGGCACATATAATCTCACGGCAGAAGACCTCTACGCATACACAGAGAGTAGAACCTCAAACATAATTACAATACTCTCCTCAGGAGCTTCTGCAAACGTGCTGCTGACAGTACAGAATGAGATCACCACCACTGGCCAGACCGACAACGCGGTCGGCACAACCCTTATCTCCAGCAGCGACAACATAAAGATATACTACTGCTACGGTGTATGCACCCCTACCATGTCTTCCAATATGCTCTCCTCAGGCACAGGCACCACCACTGCCAATGTGGAGACACTAGAGAGCGAGGACACCGGCATATATACTCTCATAGCCTGCGATACAGTCGCAGACCAGTGCTCGGGCACACAGGAGATAGAGCCTACCTCCACCGTGACCCTTACGGTGCAGGACACTACGGATCCGTACGGAACAACTGACAACGCAGTCGCTATAGCTTCTATCCAGACAGATACTGTTGAGATAATCTACTGCGCAGGCGCGACCTGCCAGCCGAACAACGTTTACTTGGGACCGGGAGGCGAAGGCACAGCAACAGGAAATGTAGGAGAGCTGGATCCAGGAGTTTACACCATGTTGGGAGAGGATATTCACACATTCGTACAATCAAACTCGGTTGTAGTTCACATAACTTCTACAACGCCTCCGTCAGTGACGCAGAGCCTGGAGTACAATTCAGTGGCATACGGCGCGTCTGACGAGCTGACTGACACCACGAGCTATGAGGGTGACGATGTTTCGGTATACTACTGCGCCTGGAGCGGAAGTACGCCTTGCACGCCTACCGTATCCTCGCAGGATCTATTGGATTCTGCGGAGATGTTGGCTGAGCAAAACGTGGCGGGAGTCCTGGAAAGTTACAACGCACCGGCCGGCACCTATACGTTTGAGGGATGCGATACGACCTACAGCCCTGTCCAATGCTCGTCCACAAACACCATGACATTGAATTCCATATCATCAACGCCTACTGTAACCCTATCGCTGCAGTATGCGACTGACAGCTCGGGCACCTCCGACAACGCGGTCGGAATCACCTCTGTTTCTGGGGACACCATTAAAATCTATGACTGCGCAGGGACCTGCTCAAGCCCCTCAGGACAGCTGGCCATAGGAACAGGGAATACAATCGATAACGTTGGCGCGCTCCCTGTAGGTACGTATACGCTTGACGCGTGCGATGTCTCAGCCAGCCCGAGTGTATGTTCAAGC
Organism: Microcaldota archaeon; assembly: GCA_030040595.1. Taxonomy (GTDB): domain Archaea; phylum Micrarchaeota; class Micrarchaeia; order Micrarchaeales; family CABMGC01; genus JAKAVK01. The sequence continues at coordinate 5,147 of JASHTL010000112.1, read as the reverse complement.
CCGGTAAATACATTGACTATAACTTCATCATCCTCCACCCCTTCACTGACGCTGCAGTCAAATGCTATAGTGGAAGGAACATCAGACAACGCGATCGGAACTTCGACAGTGTCAGGACATACGATGGCGATATACTACTGCCCCGGATCATGCACGTCTCCTTCCACCCAGCTGGCCGAAGGAAACACGCCAGTAACATACAATATAGGCAAGTCATCGTTGTTTACTCCTGGGACATACACTATTGACGCCTGCGACTTGACGCAGTCCGCATGCTCTGCCACGAATACGGTGACAGTGACGTCTTCCCCGCCAATCGTAACGCTCGCCCTGCAAAGCAATACCATCACGGAGGGCGCAGCTGACAATGCGATAGGCACGACTACCTATTCCAGCGACCAGATAGTATTAAACTACTGTGCAGGGCCGAGCTGCACATCCTGGAGCAACCTGGCCTCGAACACCGGCACGGTGGAATACAATGTAGGGAATATCATGGGAGCCGGTACTGGAACATATACGTTTGAGGCATGCGACACTGTGTACAGCGTATGCGCAACAAATACGCTCGTAATAAACCCCACGTGAAATTAGGCAGAATAACACGTTCCGCTGGTTTCTTGTCGCATTGGGCCTCGGTTGGCGCATACCGCATGCTTTAATTCCTTGCCCCTGCATAGTAAAGACATGAAAGTCTTCGATATTGTCGATATTAATAACGGCGTCGATTCCACACTAACCTCCAGACTCGGATTCTCAAGGATATACGCATTAGGCAGGGACCTGGACATAGTGCAGAAACCTGGCCAGTCGGTCAGGAAACAGATAATACGCAGCAAGGATGCGGCCCAACTGATTAAGGCAATAAGGAATCAAGAGACAATAGGCATATCGCTGGAGGACAACGAGATAGTGGCGAAGGCACTTGCCGCTGCCAAGGAAGCAGAAAAGCCTGTAATAATAGACATACACTACATATTCTCCCCATATGCTTCAGACAGGTACAGGAACATCGGAAGGATCCGCGGCCTGGTGAAGGCAGCCCTTGCCGCTAAATGCGAGATTATACTCATATCGGGGGCCAAAAGCCTGGATTACATGCTCTCACCCGCACAGCTGATAGAGATTGCAAAGTTCCTGGGGATGCAGGAGGGAAATGGCAGGATGGCATTGTCAAGACTCGGTGACTATATTGATAGCTAGGAGAAAGTCGAGATACCTGCTTGTAGAGGCGTCCAGGGAGGTGGACCTAGGATCGAAGGAGGGACAGAGAAGCCTTGCAGAGGGCATAGCAAAGGTGATCGGCGAGTTCGGGTACATGAACTCAGGCCCAAAGGTCATGAGGCAAATCAACGACAGGGTGTTTGTAATGCGCACCAGCAGAGGGGGGGAGGGCCACATAATACTGGCGCTCTCTTTCATAAAGCAGCTCAACGGCAGGGAACTCGGGTTTTGCACGATAAGGAGCAGCGGCAGCGTCAGGAAACTGGAAGAACTTGCCGGTAAAATCTACAAAATTGCATAATTACGACGACAGTACATTTATAAAGAAAAGCGAAACCCCTACTATAGGTTTAATATACCTGTATCCTGCTAATACCTCTTGCTACTTATGGTGATATAAGTGAAGATAAGTGAGTTGAAAGCCGGCGCCAGCAGCGTCGAAATAGAGGCCACCGTAGTCGAGAAATCAGAGCCTCGCGAAGTGGTTACAAAGTACGGCAAGAGGCTGAACGTGGCAAGGGCCACGCTGAAGGATGACAGCGGAAGCATCACGATCTCGCTATGGGAAAAGGACATAGACTCGATCGGAGTCGGAGACAAGATAAAGATAACCAACGGCTACGTAAGCGAGTACAAGGGCACCCCCCAGCTCTCGACAGGCAAGTACGGCAAGATAGAAGTTCTTGAAAAGGGCAGCGGAGAGTCCTCTCCTTCTGAATCTCAGGAATCGGACAGCGATTTCAACGAGTAAAGTCAGAAATCAAGGCTTATCCTTTCGCCTATCATTGGCGCCCGCGCGTCGAAACCCTCCAGCTTCAGCTCCTCAGCCATGCTCTTGGAGCTCTCCCTCTCTCCATGCACGCATATCACCGTTTCCGGATCCGCTCTCCTTATGTAATCGTACAGGTCGCTCCTTCCTGCGTGCGCAGAGAAATCGTATGATGAGAAGGGCGTCTTCACCTTTATGGTTCTGTCATCAATCTCAAGAGGCCTTCCCTCCATCAGGTTCCTGCCGTTCGTGCCCTCTGCCTGGTAGCCAGTAAGGAAGATCCTGGAATTGCGATTAAGCCTAGTGAGGTAGTTGAGAACGGGTCCGCCATTCAGCATGCCTGCAGTTGTCACTATTATTGTGCCGCCTGCCAATGCGCGCTGCCTGTCCCGGGGAGTCCTTATCCAGTTGACGTTGTCCATCGCCTTCTGCAACAACCCAGGGTTGTCTATGAAAGAATGGTAATCCATGACTATCTCCGTCGCAGACTTAGCCATGCCGTCTATGTAGGCCCTGCCTGCAAGCCCTTCCTCCTCCAGCATCGCAAGCATCTCCTGCGCTCTTCCCACCGCAAAGACCGGTATAAGCGCCACTCCGTTCGAGTCAATGACATCTTTGACATCGGCAGTGAACTTCTTCCTCAGCTCCTCACGGTCAGGATGGTCCTTCAGTGCATATGTCGATTCGGTAATGAGTATATCGCACTTTACAAGGTCGGCTCCGTGATGCAGAAGCTGTGGCACAGGCTTGAAGTCCCCTGTATAAGCTAGCACCCTTCCCTTCCTGCCCTCCACGCTTGTGATGGCGCTGCCGCTTATGTGGCCCGCATTGTGAAGGGTTACGGCATACTCGCCAACGTCCACCCGGTCGTTGTATCCGCACGGCACATAGCTGTTGAGGAATGCCCGAAGCTCCCTCTTCACGAACTTCTGCCCTGTTCTCTGCAGCCTGTTTATCTTTATCGAGTCCTCTATAAGCAGTTCGGACAGGTCTCTCGTTGGAGCTGTGCCTATTGCCATAGGCAGCGATGAATCGTAAAGAGCAGGGGCGAAGCCACTGTGGTCCAGGTGCGCATGGCTCAGCACAAAAGCGTCCACATGCCCCGCTTCCTCCGGATATTCCGTCTTATGGTCCAGCTTTATGCCATAGTCAAGAAGGATCCTGCTGCTCCCTTCAATAAGGAAGCCGGATCTTCCGACCTCTCCGGCTCCACCTAGAAATCTTATTTCCAAAAGATCACATGCACTGTAAAGGCCGCGAATACTTTTTAACTATTGGCATGTAAAGTTATTTAGATTAATATGGCCGAAGAGGTTGATTTCCTTGAACTTGCCTGCTTGCTGAAGATAACTTCGAATACTGTGCTGGAGAGGTTCGGCAGCGCCATAAACGCAAGCATATTCGACGCATCTAACATCGCGGGCACACTGAAGCAGCACGGGCTCATAGACTTCACGGCGTATTATCCTGGTCCTAACGAGATAGTGGTTACAGAGGCAGGCAAGAAGCTCATAGCCGAAGCTGATGCAAAGGCTGCGGAACCCTACGACAAGCTGGACGAGGCGATACTCGCGCAGCTTTCAGGAGGCAAGCGCATGCCCGCAGACTTGCAGAACACGCTTAATCTCAGGCCCAAGGACATGGCATTGCGTCTCTACAAGCTGAACAAGCAGGGTTACATGATATACGAGCTTAAGAGCGGCGGTGTAGACCTGCTCCTGACAGAGACAGGGTTCCTGAAAGCCGGTACTGTTCCCACGGTACAGAAGCCGAGGGAGCATCCGCAGATGCAGCAACAGAAGCCCGAAGGCCAAGCACAGCAGACGGCTCAGCAGCAACCCGGCGCAGCAGCGGTAACGCAGCGGCCAGGCCCAGCAACACAGCAGCAAACAGGCCAGAATGATGTTGCGATGCCAGGCGCAGCCGAAACTGTCAAGCTCCATGGCAAGCCTTTCTCAAAGACGCTCGGACTCCCGCTTGTCGTGGTAGTTATAATAGTAATAATCATCGCGCTCTTCTTCCTCCACATCATATAGTGAGTCTATGACACTGCTGGACTACATGAAAGCGAGGGACCTGCTCTCAAAATACGGCATACACAGCATAGAGAGCGGATACGTGGAGAGCGCAAAAGAGGCGGTAAGGTTCTCAAAAGGAAAACCTATCGTGATGAAGGTGCTGTCCGACAAACAGCTGCACAAATCAAAGGCTGGACTTGTCAGGCTGAACCTATCAAATCCTGATGAAATAACAGCCGCGTACAACGAGCTTCACAGGAAGGCAGAGAAGCTGAAGCCTTACGACATAATTGTGCAACGAATGTCGGAACAGGGAAACGAGATAATAATAGGCGGCAGGACAGACCCGCAGTTCGGAAAGGTCGTGCTGATAGGCCTTGGGGGCATATACGTGGAGATATTCAGGGACTTCGCCCTTAGGGTCGCGCCTATCTCGAAGTACGACACCGAGGACATGCTTGCACAGCTGAAGTCGCAGCGCATAATAACGCACGACGGAAAGCACACCAAGCTGATACAGGAACTGCTGACTAAGGTAGCGAAGCTGATGCTGGAGAACGATTCTATAAGCGAACTTGACCTGAACCCTGTCATAATCACGGACAAGGGCTACCAGATCGTTGATATAAGAATACTTGAGGAATGAACATGGCGAAAGAGAAGGACCTAAGGCCTATGCTGAAGCCAAGAAGCGTGGCGATAATAGGGGCGTCGCGCGACCCTGACAAGGTGGGCCATGTGATACTCCAGAACTACATTGACTCGGGATATGACGGCAAACTCTATCCGGTGAACAAGAATGCCGATGAGATACTAGGCCTTAAAGCGTACAAAAGCGTGCTCTCCATAAAGGACAGCATCGACCTCGCTGTCATAGCTGTTCCTGCGCAGATCGTGCCTTCGGTAATGGAGGAGTGCGGGAAGGCCAAGGTAAAGACCGCTGTAGTGGTAAGCGGAGGATTTGCAGAGGTAGGGGACACTGACCTGCAAAAAGAGCTGGTCGAGATCGCAGACAAGTACAACATAGTCACGCTTGGCCCGAACTGCCTTGGCGTAATGGACCCCAGGTCAAGGGTCGATACTCTCTTCCTGCCAACGTACAAGCTGAGCAAGCCCCAGATAGGCGGTGTGAGCTT
>JASHTL010000019.1 GCA_030040595.1 Microcaldota archaeon | reverse complement strand
GTTAGTGGATATGAGGCTCTATGCGCTCATTTTCGCAGTTTCGACGCTTTTCTTCATATGCAGCGTTGCAGCTTTCTCCGTACCCTCAAACATAATCGCATATGTGCCAGTGAACCTGATAAACAGCCAGAATTCGGCCTTCGCGCAGAACTCGCAGGTTATGATAACCGTGAATTCCCTCGCGTACGAGAGCTACGAATCGAACAACCTTATGAACATAGAGTTCTTCTACTCTAACAGTACGATTGTGCCATCATGGCTCATGGGAAACAGCGCGGCAGCGGCCTCATACCTCTCAACGAATACGGTCTACTGGCTCAAGATCAGCAGCAACACCTTCCTTGCGGCCAGCGGGTCGAACACGCTATACATGGGCTTTGCCTCCACTAGCACCAACCTCTTCAACGGCAACAGCGTTGGAGAGAGCCCGTATCTTTCTTCCACTTACGGCGAGTACGACGACGGCGCCAATGTCTTCGTGCAGTACTTCAACATGAAAAGCGATCCGGTAGCCTCTTCGCAGAAAGGGCTGACCGGGTATTATAGTATTCTTTCTGGCGAGGGCATAGGCCCGATGCCAGGCTTCAGCGGGAGCATACTGAGATTCTCGCCAGATACCTCCGATGATCAGGACATCGTCCAATTCACGGCAACGAACAGCTACCCCTCCTCATTCATAGTAGATTCGTGGGTCCTTGTCGACGATCTTGCACAGGTCATGGGAATTGGCGCGGGCAACAGTTCGAACCTTTATGATGGATACGTAATCACATCTGGTGAAAGCAGCAATACAGAATTGCAGCTGCTCTCCATCACAGGCAATACGGCTACTGAATCGAACCAGATCTCTTTCGCCGAGTCAGCCAACACATGGTACAACTTTGAGCTCCAGTATCAGGGTGGCGGCAGCTTGGAGGGCATAGTCTCACCATGGATCTACTCGCTGCAGCCAAACTCGCTAGATGAGCATATAGTAACTGCGACAAACACTCTCTACCAGAACCTCAATGCGGTAGAGCTCTACCCAGAGGGAAGTCGCTTATATTACCAGGATTGGGCAATCACCCTGGTGAGAACCTACCCGCCAAATGATGTGATGCCTTCGGCCTCATTTGGACCGCTTGTCTCCCTTGCATCTGCGCCCACCCTCTCGCTCGCCAACGCAACAACAGCAAATGCGATAGACGTGATTGCAGGATCTGCCTCTGACAGTGCGCTCATAACAGCAACCTGCAGCAGTGGCGACACATGCGAGATAGAAAACAGCGCAGGAAACGTGCTTGCATCAGGCACGACAACAGCCACGCTCGCCTACAATTCTCTTCCTCTGGGCTATAGTACCTTATATGCAAACGATATAAGTGCGACATTGACCTCAAACAGTGTACATGTGCGAAGAATAAGTGTATCGCATTCGGTTAAGGTAACTCTAACCAACTCCCAGCCTTCGGCAGTTCAAGCAAATACGCCGCTTGCCCTGACTCTGAACGCCCTGGAATACCCCTCATGGGTCGCCAATAACCTTGACAATGCAGTTGTCTATTTCAAGAACGGAACAGTTGCATATGAATGGCTTGAAGGCAATTCACTTAATGAGCAGACACTTGCGAATACGCTCTCACTAAGCGGCAGCGTGCTATTCTGGTTCAGGAGCCCGCCAACGAACACATTCCTGGGAGCAAATACCAGTACTGCAACAACCAACACGGTCTACTTTGGCTTTTCATCCACTTCCAACAACCTTCTCGATGGAAACTTCATAGGGGAGGCACCGCAACTCTCTCCGAGCTATGGCGAGTATGACAATGGCAATTACGTCTTCCAGTCCTATTACAACTTTGCAGGCAACACCTTGCCGGCAGGCATAAGCTCAACGGTCAGCGACGGCAGCGTTACGGTAGACAACGGCATGGTCATAAAGGGGTCCACATCTTCCAGCAGCGGAGAGAATGCGGGGTACGTATCCTCTAAAACTGGTATAAATGTGACATATGACTTCTATGGCAGTGTGCCTACCACCACCGGTGTGCAGAGTTGGGGATGGTCAGAAGACGGGTACATCAGCAATGCAATGTGCGTCAACGGCTATTTCGCATGCGGCCCTGATATGTTCACCGAATACTCATACGGAAGCGGAGGCATAACCCTTTATGACTCATACGGGGGTTCCGAGACGGTAAACCAGTACGGGAGCACCGGATACATAAACGGCATGTTCACCTTTGAACTATCACCCAACTCCTACTACGAATATGAAGACTACAACACGCTGAGGGCTTCAGCTACTGGCTCAGGCACGATCTCCGCAAACACCCTATATTTTGGCATGGGTTTGGGCAATAATGCCGGTTCCTACGCTCCTCAGGGAATGACTGTATACTATCTGCGTTCACGCATTTCTCCTCCAAACGGGGTAATGCCATCCCTCTCATTCAGTCCAATGAACCTGACTCCTACAATCACCATTGCAAATGCCATATCTCCTGACGCGATAGATGTGGTTGCGGGCTCTGCCTCTGACAGCGCCCTTGTAACGGCCACATGCACTGCCGGAGACACATGCGAGATAGAGAACTCTGAAGGGACTGTACTTGCATCCGGCACAACGACCGCAACCATCGCATACAACTCGCTGCCGATCGGCTACTCGGCTCTCTATGCGAACGACATAACCGACGGCACGGTCTCGGGCCCTGCAAGCGTAAGGAGAGTAACGGTCATCACGTACATACCGTACACGTTCGTGAACAAGGGAAGCACGCCGTTTTCGGCAAACACCTCGCTGAGCATAGATTTCAATGCCCTTGGCAACCGGAGCATAGAGTCGAACAGCCTTAACAACACGCTGATATACTTCAGGAACGGCACAGTGGCCTATTCCTGGATCGAGGGAAATCAGTTGGATCAGCTCGCGCCCGGCAACCTGCTCCACGGAGCTACGAATGTGATAATATGGTTCAAGAGCCCTCCGTCAAACGCATTCCTGCCCGCTGACACGAACGGCGTTACCACTGCAACGGTGTACCTGGGCTTCTCAGGCACATCGAACAGCATGCTTGACGGCAATTTCACAGGAGAGGCGCCTTACCTGAGCAGCTCGTACGCGCAGTACGACAACGGCGCGGATGTGTTCGAGCTATATTTCAACGGCGATACCCCGGTGAGCAGCTTCACGGTGGGCACCGGCTTCACGCTGACCCAGGCGAGCGGAGTCACCATAGGCAACGAGGTGGTGAACGCCCTGCAGGTGGAGGGCTCATGCTCCTACCCGTGCCTCTCCTATGTGTATGACAAGAGCGTGCCGAACAACCCCACAATACTTCAGGCGGCCGTGGCGAACAACAACCATGGCATCAACCTTGCCTCGATAGACATACAGAACGGCAACACCGCAGAGTCGTCAGCGACTGATGTTGAGGCAGTGTACTCCGGCTATTCCGGGGCAGGCTTCTCCCTGGCCTACATACAGTCAGGATCCTATACTGCAGATATCGATTCGCAGGGGAGCGTGACGACCAGCCTTGACTTCTACACAGTATACTATCTCGGCTCCTCGAGCAGCATCTTCAACGGCAGCATTTCCCCAACCCTGTACTCAGGCGGATGGAGTGGCACAGTGGCCCATAACCCACTGGCATCAGCTAATACTCTGTACATAGGGGACGGCATAGGAAACAATGCCGGCACGCCAACCAACGAGTACATAGAGTTCGCGAGGGCCCTTGTGCCTACTCCTCCTGGCGAGTCCTCGTCCTCTTACACAGAACCGGAGATAGCAGAACCTTACCCTGCCTCGCAGGCAGTGACACAGGGAGAGAACGCGATCATAGACGACAATGGCATCTCAGGGGGCGAGGCGCCGTATTCCTACCAGTGGTATGTTTCCATAGGAGGCGTTCCCTCTGCTACGGCTGCCAATGCAGCAGAGGCAAATGCGCTCCTTGGCGCAGGCACTGCAAGCGGAGAAGCCCAGTCAGAGAATGCGCTCTTTGCAACAAGCAGCAACACCGCTGCGGGCACCTACTACTTCTCGCTCTACGGGACC
>JASHTL010000111.1 GCA_030040595.1 Microcaldota archaeon | reverse complement strand
TCTGCAAAGACCCCCGAGCAGGCAATGGAAGCTGAGAAAGGCGGTGCGACATATCTTGGCGTTGGCACAGTGTTCCCCACCAACACCAAGGTCAAGACGGTCTTGATAGGTGTTGACGGTTTCAGGAAGGTAAGAGAGAGCGTGAAGCTTCCCCTCTTCTGCATAGGAGGCATGAAGCATGAGCATATTGGAATGATAAGGAAGAGCGGAGCTGATGGAATGGCCGTAATAACTGCGATTCTTGGCGCTAAGGATCCAGTAGCTTCGGCAAAGTCATTCGTGGAGGGATGGGAAAGGTCCAGATGACCCTCATTGTCGAGTTCCGGCTACTTCTGGTGCGATTGGATAAAAAAGAAAAGCAGCCGTGCTTCACGGCTGCCAATGCTGATCCGCTTATCGCTTCAGAATATGTGTATTGCTGCCTGCAGGCTTGCCACAACATTTGCGAATACGCTTGCAATCTGCGCAGCTATTCCGGCAGAGGCGTTTGCATTCGCACTTGTAGAGCCGCTTGTGCCTGTGCTTGCACTGCCAACTCCTGAAGCGCCTGCGCTTGTGACAGAGCTAGCCCCGACCGTAGCATTCAATGCTGCGTTGCCTGTTGCAGACGCTGCAGCGGTGCCAGAGGTTGTTGCGCTCTGTGCAGCCGATACTCCTGCGCTCACAGTATTCTGAACGCTAGTTGCGGTGCTCGAGCTTGCATTTACCGCACCTGTTGCGGCCGTGCTTGCTCCGGCTCCGACTCCGGATGTTATGTTGGTTCCAGATATGGAGATGCCTCCGCTTGTTCCGGCGCCTACGTTTCCAAGCACGCTGGAGTTTACGCCTATGCCTCCGCTGCCGCCTGCTCCAGCACCTGAAGAGCCAGCTGTAGCCCCTGCGCCGGCTCCAGAAACTGCGCTAGTGCTGCTTCCGGTTCCTATGACCGCGCCAACTCCGCTTACAGTTCCGCTTACCTGTGATGTTATTGCAGATCCTATGCCTAATGACACTGCTGTTGCCGATATCGGCAGCATGGCAAGCATCATTATCAGACCTGCCACTCCAAGACTCCTGGGAATGTGTTTCACTCCTATCACCGCTAACCCATAATCAGGCGCGTTTAAAATAGGAATGCGGGATATTTCGGTAATATTTCGGTTTTTACGAGGTAGCGCATTTAGAACCAGTTGCCCGCAGGAAGAGGTGCGCCAGGCTAAGGAAGGAGCGCTCCACAGTCGCCGCTAATTCCTTCTTGCGTTTCATATGTAGAGTTCACATCAGTGAGGGTCTCTCCGCCAAAGATGTTGCCCTCGAACTTGGCCGAGATTACCTGGCTTGTTTGAGCATTGAGCTCGAGCGAGAGCGCCGGTCCGGTAGTGATTGAGCTGTGCGAGGCCGTGCTGTAATTCACGTAGTAGACCGTGCCGCTCACAAAGCTCACCTGAGATGCGATCTCGTAAGGCGTTGTTTTTGACTCATTGTAGTAGTCGTTTGGCACTGTGGCGTTGGAGTGAAGCTCATCGTAGTATGTGGTGTTGTATTGCCCGGCAGTGCATGACGCGTCTTTGGTGTACAGCACATTTAGGTCGTTCATGATTATGCCATAGCCAGTAGAGTTAGCAACTGCCACCACTTCTGCCGCAGTGTAAGTTCCTCCGGATGATGATACTGATGTTGTTGGGGTTGATGTCGTTGCGCCTGAAGTTGCAGTTGTTGTTGCCTGGATTGTGGTCGTTGCCGCGGTTGTAGGGGTTGTAGACTGCTGGACTCCTACAGTGGCGAGATACGCCGCCTTCACTCCGAATGTTGCAGGGATCGAGATGAACTCTACCATGGCGCCTGTTCCGCTTGAAGACACAAGCTTTATCTGCATGTCCGCGTTCGATGATCCAGTGTCACTCACGTTTATTATCTCGCCCTGGGTCAGCGTAAACGTGTACACAGGGTTGCTTAGTACCGGCACCTTGGTTATCAGGAATGTGTATGATGAACCAGAATGGCTTGTAAGCTCCACGGCGGTAGGCTGGGCCTGCCCTGACTCCTGTATCAGTATCGTCTGGTTCACTGTCATTGAAAGGGTCCTGTTTGTTGTCAGCGAGTATGCAGACGAGCTGCTGCCTGCCAGGAACAGGTACGCGCCTGCTATTATTATAATTATTATTATGACCGCAGCTGCAACGTATGAAAGAGGCAGACCCTTCCTGTGCGCGGCGCCTGCTGCCGCAGCCAGAGACGCTGGCGCCTTTGGCTCACGTGCATTTTTCCCCAGAGGGAGCTTTGATTGCTTGGATCCTAGCACCATAGTCTCATCTATGCCGTGCATGCTTATAAAGCTTAGTCAATCCTTCGAATCTTATTCTGTTGACGCCACTATTTTTGAAACCGGGAAGGGTTTATATCTCTTGCATGTAAGAAGAGGTATGGCGATCAGAATGGACAGCATGGAGAACATCAAGTCCGACATAATCTCTGTTATAAACGACAAGCAGCAGGTGACCTACAACGAGCTGAGGGAGTTCGCGTCATCGTCAGGCATAGATGAGAACGCGCTCAAGAAAGGCCTGCAGGAACTCGAAGGGGCCAGCGCCATAGCCTCCAGGAGCAGCGGCGGGATACTGACCTATTACGTTCTCCAGCATGAGGACCATGTAAGGCGCATAATGATAGTGGAGGATGACAGGAACATAAACAAGCTGATGATGCTCTCGGTCGGCAAGGGCTTTGACGTGAAGCAGATATACGACGGCACAGAGGCACTAAAGAGGATAAGGTACGAAAAGCCCGATCTCGTGATACTCGACCTGATGCTCCCCGGCACTGACGGCCTGGAGATCTGCCAGAGCATAAAGAAGGACAAGAGCCTGAAGGACACGATAGTTATAATAGTCAGCGCCATGGACGCGACATCGAACAGGTTCAAGGGGATAAAATTCGGAGCCGATTACTATATCAAGAAGCCATTCGACCCTACGGAGCTGCGCAGCCTTGTCACTATATTCCTGAAGAAGAAGGGGAAGAAGTTCGACCCGCTCATAGACCTGCCCAACGAGGCCAAGATATCAGACGCGGTGGACAAGGCCCTGAAGGACACGAACAGCAGGTACGAGATAGGCAGGCTCAGGGTTGACGGCCTCCTTGAGTTCGCAAAGGAATTCGGAAACGACTCCGGCATTACGATACTGAGGCTCGTCTCGCAGATGCTTCAGGACAAGGTCAAGGAGAGCAGCAGCAGCATCTTCCTGGGGTTCCTCAACGGCGACGATTTCGTAATAGCAGGCGACAAGTCAAACATCGACGTGACCGTATCTGCAATAACTTCGGAGTTCAGCGCGGTGCTTACCTTCGTATACCAGAGCGAGGGCTACAAGCCCATGGAACTGGGCATAGAGGACATCTACGGAGCGGAGAAACCGACTCTCTCGCTTACGTACACCACGATAGAGAAGGGCAGCGTCATGGAAAGGAGGGCCGAGGTCCTGAAGAACAGGAAGAACGATGACATAGGCGCGTACACCTATGAGGAACTAAGGCACATGCTGGGCAGCGAGCATCTTGACATAACGATAACAAGGGATCCAGGGAATGGGGTAAGGCTCTCAGTTGGCAAGGGAGGCGACAATAAGAAGGATAAGGATCCCGGAAGGTAGGTTTCTGCATCGTGCGTGTAGGATTCGCCACATGTTGGCTTGAGAGTTGCGGCTATCTCTTTCTTCTTTTAGAGGCCTTTTGCTGGCTGCCCTTCCTGCCCTTTCTTGGGGTCTCATCGCCCATCTGTTGCTGCTGGCTGTCCAGCAGGTCAAGCACGTGAGACTCAAGGGTCGGCCTTGACTCGCCTGCGCTGCTAAGAAGGGCCGCACTCTCTATGGTGCTTGTCTCGAGGGCCTGGTTTATCTGCTGGGAGCGTTCAAGCGCTTCCAGCTTCCTGGCCTTGCTGCTCTTCTTTGCCATCGGCATCTCGTTAGGATAGGGGCGGAAGCAATTTAATGCTTACTGAGCACTACGGGGAATGATGTAAGGGTTCCGGTTCGCATATCACACAGATTTTAATATTAGTTCTGTCTAATTGTTACTGCTAGTTTTGCCTAGATGATATCCTTATGATACAATACTTAGAGAAGCCGTTCAGCGTAGAAGAGAGCCTGGAGAGCCTCAATCTCTTCCTGAGGAAATGGTTTGAGAAGAAGTACAAGGTGCCGACTCCGCCCCAGAGGTACTCATTCAAGCTTGTCTCGGAGAAGAAGAACGTGCTGATAACAGCGCCTACAGGCAGCGGAAAGACTTTCTCCGCGTTCATGTCCATATTGAGCGACCTGATGAACCTCTCCCTGGCGAACAAGCTCGAGGACAAGGTCTATTGCGTGTACGTCTCGCCGCTGAGGGCGCTCAACAACGACATATACAGGAACCTTAATGTTCCGCTGGACCAGGTCTTCTCCGACATAACGATACCGATAAAGAAGATAACCGTGGGCATAAGGACAGGGGATACTCCGCAGTCGGAGCGGCAGAAGATGCTCAAGAAGCCACCGAACATACTCGTGACCACTCCGGAGAGCCTTGCGATACTCATAAACTCGCAGAAGTTCGTTGAGAACATGAAGGACCTCAAGTACCTTGTCATAGACGAGCTCCACGAGCTTGCGAACAACAAGCGCGGCGTGCATCTCTCGCTCTCAGTGGAGAGGCTCCGCGAGATAGTGGGACATGATTTCACAAGAGTGGGCATGGGCGCAACTCTCTCGCCTCTTGATGAAGCAGCCAAATATCTGGTGGGATATGACGGCGAGAAGGAGCGCGACTGCTATATAGTTGACGCGACTTGGGACAAGAAGCTAGACTTCCTTGCCATGTCTCCGGTAAAGGACATTGTGAACTCGAGCGACAAGGCCATAGACAATTCCATATACAAGATAATAAACTCGGTAATAAAGAAGAACAGGACGACGCTAGTTTTCACGAACACCAGGAGCGGCACTGAACGAGTTGTATACAACCTGATGAGAAGATTCAAGTACGGAGAGGAGCACATTGCGGCGCACCATGGTTCGCTCAGCCGCGAGACCAGGCTTGGAGTGGAGGACATGCTGAAGAAGGGCAAGCTGAAGGTCGCGGTCTCATCCACAAGCCTTGAGCTGGGCATAGACATAGGAACGATAGACAACGTGGTGCAGATAGGGTCGCCGAAGAGCGTGGCAAGGGCTGTACAGCGCATAGGTAGGAGCGGGCACAGCTTCAACGATGTCGCGCGTGGAGAGGTGATAGTCACGAACAGGGACGACCTTGTCGAGTGCTCGATCATGCTCGATGCAGCTAGGAAGAGGCACCTTGACACGTTTACCACTCCGAAGAATGCGCTTGACGTACTTTCGCAACACATTGTAGGCATGTCCCAGACCAAGAAATGGTCCGTTGACGAGGCATTTGGCGTGATAAAGAACTCGTACGCGTACCACAACCTTCCAAGGAGCGATTTCATAAGCCTGCTTGAGTACCTCTCCGGAATGTATGTTGGCCTGGAGAGCCGCAGGGTCTACGCGAAGATATGGTATGACGAGAAAGAGGGCATGTTCGGCAGAAGGGGCAAGCTGACTAAGCTGATCTACTTCCTTAACTTGGGAACCATCCCTGACGAAGTTGCCATAGACGTCATGACGCCGGACAACAAATGGCAGGGAAGCATAGAGGAGGAGTTCCTCTCGCGGCTCAAACCCGGCGATGTCTTCGTGCTCGGGGGCAAGACCTACAGTTTCAATTACGCAAGGGTCATGAAGGCTTATGTCACTCCTGCGCCCGGTCAGGTTCCCACGATTCCGCCATGGTACTCGGAGCAGCTTCCGCTCACTTACGAGCTTGCTGTTGAGATAGGCAGGTTCAGGGAGCAGATGGCCATTGCACTGGGGCATGCTAGGGAACACGGGAAGAAGATGCTGACAATGCTGGACAGGAGCAAGCTCAAGCCCAACGAGGAGAGCAGAAAGCTGCTTGATTCGCTGCCCGTAGACGAGAACGCAAAAATGGCCATATTCAACTACTTCGCGATGCAGGTTCTCTATGCAGGGTACATACCCACAGACAAGATGCTCCTCATAGAGAAGACCGAGGACAAGGAGGGCGAGAGGAACCTCTTGATATTCCACAGCCTCTACGGCAGGCGTATTAACGACGCGCTCTCGAGGGCGTTCGCAATAACTCTCGGCGAGATGCTCGAGACCGATATAGCCGTCAACATAACCGACAACGGGTTCGTGCTTGTCACTGAACAGGACGCCACGGTAAGCAGGAAGGACGTGGACATGCTTGTCAGCGAGGTCGGCAGAAGCAACATGAGACAGGTACTCATGAGGAACATAAGGAGGACAGAAATGATGCGGAGAAGGTTCAGGTACAACGCCGCAAGGAGCTTCATGATTCTCAGGAACTACAAGGGCAGGAAGATAAGCGTGCGTAAACAGCAGATAAACTCGCAACTGATCTTCAAGGCTGCGGAGGAGATAAGCTCTGACTTTCCCATAATAAAGGAGACGTACCGTGAGATATTCGACGACGTGATGGACCTGCCAAGAGCGGAGCGGATAGTAAGGGGACTCATATCTGGGGAGATAGGCTACAAGCTCATCGAAACCGATGTGCCGTCGCCCTTCTCCCATCTAATAGTCACGTTCGGAGAGGCCGATGTGATAATGATGAAGGACAGGAGGAAGCATATTAGGGATCTGCACAAGCAGGTGCTTGCGAAGCTTAACAGGATGATGAAGTGAGGATAAGCGACGATGTTGAGATACTCGACGGCATGCCGGTACTCTACATAAAGTCCCTTTCCATTATAGTCTGCACAGACCTTCACCTGGGATATGAAGGCGTTACTGCTGACAAAGGCACCTTCCTGCCGAAGGCCAACCTCAGGCACATAAAGGAAACAATAAAGAGGGCAGTGGAGCTGAAACGGCCAAAAGGCATAATCGTAGACGGCGACATAAAGAACGAGTTCTCGCAGGTGCACGTGGAGGAATTCAACGAGACCCACGAATTCGTC
This sequence comes from Microcaldota archaeon, assembly GCA_030040595.1. Classification (GTDB taxonomy): domain Archaea; phylum Micrarchaeota; class Micrarchaeia; order Micrarchaeales; family CABMGC01; genus JAKAVK01. The sequence goes on along the minus strand of JASHTL010000111.1, from coordinate 2,142 downwards.
AACTTCCTAAGGAACGAGATGGGTCTCGAGTCGATAATCCTTATCAAGGGCAACCATGACAACTACATAGAGCGGCTCAAGGAACCGTTCAGGATGCAGCTGTACACGCAGGAGGCGCTTATGGACGATTACCTTTTCTTCCACGGAGAGGAGCTACCGTCATCGAAAGAGGGAAAGATGCTCATCATGGGCCATGTTCATCCCTCTATCGCGATCTACAACAAGCTCGGTGTAAAAGAAAAACTGAAATGCTTTCTGAAGGGAAAACTGAAGGACGGCAGGGACATACTGATACTGCCTGCGATGAACTACTTCGCCGAGGGATTTAGCGTGAACATGGAGAAGGGGATAGGAGACCTCGCCCCGATCTTCAGGAAGATGCTGGATGTGGACTCGATGGAAGCTCTCTGCATAGGGGAAGACGAGATCCTTGATTTCGGCAGTGTGGGGCAGCTAAGAAACATCGAACTCTGATGCAGGTATCAGAAGTACAATGTCTAATACCGAAATTGCCCAAAAAGAGTATCTTTTTAAGAGGGAAAAGGCACAAATAATATGATATTATGATGAGGAATTACGTAAGCGTTGCTAGGGAGGAAGTTGCGGCAGCTGCTGTCGCTCTTTACAATAGGGGCCTTAACTCCAATACGTCCGGGAATGTGAGTGCAAGAGCTGGCGAGGTCTTTGCCATTACGCCTGCCGGAAGCACAGGAATACTTAAGGGCAACATTAGGCCTGAGGAAGTGAGCGTAGTCACGATGGATGGTGTATTGATTGAAGGCCCTAAGAACTCATCCGAGTGGAGAGTGCACGCAACCATATACAAGAACATGCCTGAGATAAATGCAGTTGCGCATCCCCACCCGCCTTACGTGCGCATTTATACAGGTGCAGTAGCCGAGGAGCTGGGAAACATGTATAGGGGAATAGAGGGCATTATCCCTAAAATGTGCATAATGTTCGGCGAGGCCGGATACTACCTGGGGGCGGATAATCCTGCCAGGCTCACTGCAATAGTTGCAGGAAAATCGGGGTCCCAGGATCTTGCAAACATGGTGCTTGCTGAGATAATGTCGAAAGGAGTTTCAACAGTGGTTATGTTCGGTCACGGAACTATTGCAATAGGCGAGAATATGGCAGAAGCCTTGGGACGCGCAGAGGAGCTTGAGGTGCATGCCAAGATAGCTTTCGAGATGCGCCAGGACCGCCTATTGCGCAAAGGTCGCAATCCTCCCGCGCAAGCTTAATAAGAACCTCTGCCGGCATATTCTATCATGCACGTTTACGTTTACACTGACGGAGCGTCCAGGAATAACCCTGGAAAGAGCGCGTCAGGCTACGAGATATTTGACAGCGGCCACAAGCTCGTCGCAAAGGAGAGCGTATACAACGGCATAAGGACCAACAACCAGGCAGAGTACATCGCCCTCATAACCGCGCTAGACAAGCTTGGAAGGGAATTGGGATTCGACAATGAGGTGGAGTTGTATTCTGACAGCCAGCTGATGATAAGGCAATTGAAAGGCGAGTACAAGGTCAAGGAGGAGGACCTCAAAGTCCTGCATGTGCAGGCAAAGGACCTTCTCAAGAGATTCAATTCGGTGAAACTGAACAATGTGCCGAGGGAGAACAGGCACATCTCTGACGTCGATGCAAGCCTTAATGAACTCCTTGACTCGATAGGCTAGGCTGCGTATCCGGAACTGGGATTTATTACATTATTTATTAGTGTTTTTGTTGTTTTGATACCGGAGTCAGCCTGTACTATAGGGAAGGTATATAAATAACAAAAGTGCAAATCCTATAGGCGCAGTGCACCAGAGTGATATTGGTGGCGGACAAGAAGGACACGAATGAAAAGACGTCTGTTAGCGCTACTGAGAACAAGGAGCAGAAGAAGCCTGGAACGAACAATCCGCAGGCGAAAGAAGCGTATACACAGGCCGGCGCAGCTTTCGAGGAGAACAAGTTCGAGGAGGCCATAGAGTTCTATTCCAAGGCCATAGACTTTGACCAGAATTACTCAAGCGCATACTTCAACCGCGCGCTATCCTATGCGATAATAAACAAGTATGAGGAAGCTGAGCGCGATGCAGAGACTGTCATGGACATAGAGCCTGACAGCTATGACGCGCCCTATGT
>JASHTL010000110.1 GCA_030040595.1 Microcaldota archaeon | reverse complement strand
CTGTCTTTCCCGATTCCCATCTTCAGGAAGTTGTCTGAATCGTTGGAGAGGTACGAGTTCATCATCTGGCTGAAGCCCAAGCCAATCATCACTTCAGATACATTTGCCCTGAAGAGGGCAGCCTGGTCAGCGATGCCTGGTTTGTCGGACTTTATCGCCAGCGGGTTTATGTAATCGTATCCATAGGCTATCGCTATATCCTCGACTATGTCCTGCTCGTTTATCACGTCAAGCCTGTAAGGCGGTATCTTGAACCTTACCTTGTCACCTACGTACGCAGCATCATAGCCCATCTTTGCGGCGAGTGATGCCACGTTGTTGGGGCCTATGCTTACGCCTATCTCCTTCTCCGCCATCTCTATCGGCACAAGCTGCTCGCGCATCTCCATTACTGGAGTCCTGACGCCCTTGTCAGGGAAGTTGACCTGCACTCGTTTCACCTCGCCGCCCATGTCGATGAAGATGCATGCCAGCATGTCCGCAGTCTTGTTTATCATGTACTCAGAGGGTCCTGTAACATCCACAAGAACGTTCTTGGTTGAGACCGAGACCTTGGTGCGCTCCGTGTTGAGCACGGGTATGAGTGCGAGCGTGCCTTGCGAATCCTTCAGCGCTGGATAGGCGTCCTTTGCGCCTATCGCGTCCGCATACCTCTTTCCCTTTTCCGTATTCTCGAGGACCTGCTTGTAAGTCATTGCCTTCTTCGATCCAAGGGGAACATAGCTCTCGTTCCCATACGCGTCATATGATAGCGGACCCTTTACAGCATCGAGGTTATGCATGCCTATAGCGATCTTCTTCCTCGCCCTTCCGTACGTCTCCGTGAATTTATCCATTGAGTTGAGGAGATCGGTAAGCGACTCTTCTGAGAAACGGAGGCCCAGCACTACAAATGCAGCTATGTACGGCCTGACTTTGGCGGCCTTCTTTCCCACATTCAGTTCCATGACAGGCTCATGGTCCCTGATCCCGTAATTGTACTTCTTGCTCCTGTGCGAATAGAGCTGCAGCGCCCTGGCAAATCCAACGGCTCCTATGAGATCAGGCCTGTTAGATGATATCTCGACGCTTATCTCCTCGCTGTCGATCTTCTCTATGTTCATGCCTATCTTGCTTATCTCGTCGGTCATGCCCTTGTCGTCTATGCCTCCGAGCCTGCTTGACAGGTATTTCTTGTTGAACGTAACTACCGGCATAGTATCACATCAATTTCCTGTTCCTCAGCCATCCTATGCTGCCGTTGTAGAGTTCGGTTATGCTGTTTATGTCTCCACCTTTCCTTACCATCATCAGCCTTTCGACCGAGATGCCCCATGCGAGCGCGGTAAGGTCCTTTCTCTTCATTCCGGTTATCTCCCTTCTAAGCACGCCTGCGCCGCCCATCTCTATCCACTCGTCGCGCTCCTTGGAAAATGCATACATCTCCACTCCGGGTTCCACGAAGGGGAAATATGCCGGCTTGAACTTAACTTCGCCCAGCCACGAGTAGAGCTTTATCAGCGTGTCGAACAGGCTGGCGAAGGAGAGCTCCTTCCCTATGACAAGGCCATCAGTCTGCTGGAAATCGGCAAGGTGCCTGTAGTCCACGCTCTCGTTCCTGAAGACCCTGCCCATGGAGAAGAGTTTTACAGGCAGTTCATACTTCTTGCTGTTGATGTTTGAGAGCATCTCGTAGAGGTAGCGCACCGATACGCTAGTCATGTGGGTCCTGAGCACCGGTTCCATGGCCGTGTCTATGTCCCATTTGTAATGCCATCCCTCGGTGTGGGCCTTTTTCACCCTGCTTATGTACTCCCTGTTCCTTATCTCCTGCGCCTCTATGTCCTCCAGGTAAAAGGTATCCTGGACGTCCCTCGCCGGATGATCCTGGGGCTGGAAGAGCGCGTCGAAGACCCAGAACGCTGAGTCGATGACCGGACCGGAGACCTCGACAAAGCCGTTGGATATGTACGATCTCCTGATATCGTCTATGTTCTGCGCGAGCGGATGTTTCCTTGCGGCAAGTGTCTTTTCAACAGGCACGTTCACGTCATAGCCTTTGAACTTGGAACCTTTCCACGAGCCTCCGGATATCATGCTCTTCGTAAGCGCGCCTATGCCTTCATCTTCCGAGTCAGTTTCAGCAGAAATTCCCTTCTTTGTTATGCTTACAGTGGCCAGGACATTCTTCTCCTTGATCTCTATTAGTCCTCTCTTCCTCAGTTCCCCGACTTCTGCAGAATTCGACTTCAAGAGCCTGCCGTACGCGCGTGGATCCTTGGCCAGGTCCCTCAGCACCCTCTCTTCAACAAGGCCTTTCTCCGAAGCTGTTACCCCCTTCTCTCCAAGAAGTATTGATCCGTTCTTGATCGACACTAGGCCTTTCTGCTTTGCCCACTGGAAGCCAAGCCTCTCCTGCTGGTCCCTTAGGCCTTTTATCTCTATTGTGCCTTCCTTCAGGCGAGCCAACATCTTTGATTCGGGAAGCGCGGACATGGCGTACTCCTTGCCCTCGTTAGTCAGAAGCGCCTCTGATGACTGCTCCCGCTTCAGGTCGACATACCCTTGCGCGCTCAGGTTCTCAAGCGCCCACAGCGCCTCGTCCCTGCCTATGCCGGTAGCGTCGATCAGCCCTATGAGGTCGAGCTGCTTTCTCTTCCGCAGTGCGTCAAGGACCGATCTCTCGTATCTGTGCATGCCACACCTCATTCAGGCACAACGAACTTAAGGTAGACGTAGGCGATGAAGACTCCCAGGATCACCACGCCAAGAAGATAAATCAGCTGCCTGTCGTTCTTGTATATGCCGTTGAAGTATGAG
>JASHTL010000109.1 GCA_030040595.1 Microcaldota archaeon | reverse complement strand
CAAGGCGGAGCTTTCCCCTGTAGCTGTCAGGAAGCTGCTGCTTCTGCTCCGGAAACTCAAGAGTGGACCTCTTCTCGCGGATTGCGCCTATTGACTTTGCGATTGGTCCGAGCACGGTCTACACCACGAACAGTATATAGACTAATATAAGATTTATTAATGCCAGCGGGAGGAGCCAGAGCCATCCAAGCCTCATTATGCGGTCTATGCGCATCCTTACCGTTGTTGCCCTCACCACTATCGCGAAGAGAGCTATCACGAATGCCTTTATCAGGAGCCAGGCTATGCCAGGAAGCACGGGCCCGCTCCATCCTCCAAGGAAGAGGAGCGCTATGAGAAGACTGGCAAGGAATATCCTCGTATAGTCTATGAAGAGCGCAAGCGCATAGTACGGCCCGCTGTAATCGGTGAGCCATCCTGCTATGAGCTCCGAATCCGCTTCCCGAAGATCGAAAGGCGGCCTCTCCATCTCGGCCAGCATGACTATGAAGAATACTATGAAGCCGATGGGCATGAGCAGAAGGTACCAATGAGAGCTCGCCTGCGCAGAGACTATCCCGCTTATGCTGTAGCTACCCGAGAGGAGCGCCACCGCCGCAACGACAACGATGAGCGGTATCTCGTAGCTTATGAGCATGAGGACCGATCTCTGGGCGCTTATGTCCGCAAACTTGTTTCCGGTTGCGAACCCTGAGATGAAGAGTATGAGCGGAAGGAATGCGACTAGCACGAATACGAGGAGGAGGCCGAGCCCGAGGTTGGTCGCCTGAAGCGTTGGAGAGAAGGGCAGCAGTAGCACCATGAATGTTATCACCGCCAGTAAGAGTACGGGGCCCAGCGAGAGGAGCAACGGGTCGGAGTTGTCGGGAGTCACGTGCTCCTTCGAGAGAAGCTTCACAAGGTCCGCAAGGTTCTGGAAGATACCGTACTTGCCTACATATGTTGGGCCGTGCCTGTGCTGTATCTTCGCTATGATCTTCCGCTCGACCCATCCGAAGAGGTATGCGAACACCGAAGTGAGTATCAGTATGGCTATCGCGTAGAGGACTATTGCCACTGCGTATAGCAGTATGCTGCTTCCGCTGAGCCAGCCCTGCCATGTTGTTATTATTGAGTATGAAATCATGCTATCGATCGACACAGGCCATCACCAGGTCCAGCGAACCCATTATGGAGAAGAGATCGGCGAGCCTCTGACCTCTTGCCATGTGCGGCAGAGCGTAGAGGTTTATGAAGCACGGCGATCGTATCGAGAGCCTGTAAGGCCGCTGCGGGTCAGAGACCATGTACATCATGCACTCGCCCCTTGGAAGCTCCCTGCTCACGGTCACAACCCTGTTCTTCGCAGCCGGGCCTATGAGCCTGATCGGCGCGCCTAGCGCGTCGCCATCCGGTATTTTCGAGAGCGCCTCGCGCACCAGTCTCGACGACTCGCGCATCTCCAGGATGCGCACCCTGTACCTTGCGAAGTTGTCGCCCTTCTCAAGTTTCACCGCGTTGAATCCGAGCTTGCCGTATACGTAATATGGTTTCGCGCTCCTCACGTCGTATGGAACGCCTGACGCCCTGAGCGTAGGCCCTGTCACACCCAGCGCTTTCGCATCCTCTGCGCTCAGAATGCCAACGCCCTTTGTCCTCTCTATGAAGACAGGGTTCTTCTCAAGATACTTCTCGTACTCCGTTATTCTCTTGTCAAGATGGTCAAGGAACGCAATGCAGTTGTCGGTGAAGTCGGGAGGAAGGTCCATGGTGACTCCTCCAAGCCTCATGTTCACGTAGAACATGCGCTGCCCAGTGGCTTCCTGCAGCAGGTCAAGCACGCGGTCCCTGTCCTCGAAGACCCACATGAACATAGTGAACATCTGGCCCATGTCGTTGCAGAGCGCGCCGAGGAAGAAGAGATGGCTTGCGATCCTCTGCAATTCCAGCTCTATCACGCGAACGTACTGCGCGCGCTCCTTTACCTCCACGCCAAGCGCCGCTTCAACAGCGGCCACGTAGGCCTCGTCGTACGACATAGGCGCGACATAATCGAGCTTTTCCATGTACGGAGGGCTCTGCATGTACATTCTAGTCTCCACAAGCTTCTCCACGCCTCTGTGGAGAAAGCCGATGTGCGGCTCAACGTCCTTTATGGTGTCGCCTTCGATGTCAACGGCCAGGTGCAGCACTCCGTGAGTGCTCGGATGAACCGGCCCTATGTTGATTCTTGTGCTCAATCATCACACCTGTGTCCTGTATTCCTTGTTCCACTCGAAGCTCTTCCTGAACGGAGGATCGATCCCATCCCACTTCTCAAGAAGCAATCGCTTTGTGATCCTGCCCTTGATCTCTATTCCGAACATCTCCATGAGCTCGCGCTCGTACCAGTCAGCAGCGGGGTATATGTCTATCGCGGTCGGAAGCCATGGATCCTTATAATCGAGGTTAACCTCGAGCGTCTCGTCGCGGTTCTTTGCGATGTCCCTTACAAAGTACACTGCCTGCATGTTCTTTCCGTAATCTACCACTGTTATCTTCACGAGATAGTCGAAGCCGGTTCCCTTAAGCGCTTCGAGCTTGCTCAGAAGGCCCTTCCTGTCAATCTCCAACCTTTCCACCTAGTTTCTCCTGCAGTTTCATCAGCGCAGCGAAGAGGTTCTCAGGCCTTGGAGGGCACCCTGCAACGTAAACGTCGACAGGCAGGACCTGGTCTATTCCCCTGACGATGTTGTAGCTCTCCCACCACGGCCCGCCGCACGTGGCGCACTCGCCGAACGCTATCACATGCCTTGGCTCCGTCATCTGCTCGTAGAGCCGCTTTACCTCGGGTACCATGCTCTTGGTGACCCATCCCGCAACAAGCATGACGTCGCACTGCCTGGGCGTGGCCCGGAAGAGAAGGTAGCCCTTCCTCTCCGCGTCGATCCTTGCCGCGCCAAAGTCCATCAGCTCGATGGCGCAGCACGCAAGTCCGAACTGAAGCGGCCAGAGCGAATTCTTCCTTGACCACTTCACCATGCTCGAGCTTACGGGAATGGCCTTGAACAGGTCGGAGAGCTTAGCGAACATGGCGTTGGGCTTGCCCTCGCTCTTCATCGAGTCCATGACGAGCTGGTCCATCTCCTGCTTCGCATTCAGGAATTCCCGGCTATTGTGGTCTATCTCCTCGTCCATAATTATTCCTTCGCATGCCTCGCGACCATTACTACGAGCAACTCGAATATAAAGCTGACAACGAAAAGGCCGAGTATCGCGTAATTGGCTACAACGCTGACCGACCTTGCGCCAGCGACCCAGATAAGCATCACCGCGAGTATCACCTCGAACGCGAGGAACATCGGAAAGTAGTAGAGATACTCGTTCATTACGCTGGTCCTGCTTCCGTAGCTCTCCTCCGCGCTCTCGTAGTTGCCCTTCTTCACAGGGTTCTCCCTGCTGC
>JASHTL010000108.1 GCA_030040595.1 Microcaldota archaeon | reverse complement strand
TGTTTTGTCTTTACAAATCCGGCGACAAGCAGTGCGCCTCCGATAAGTTCGCCGGTCCGCATTTGCTCCATGTATCTTAGTATCGCCTGGCATCCCATGCTGTGGCTTACAAGGTATGTTTCTTTGTCCGGCTTGCCGACAGCGTTTGAGAGCGCAGGTACCCAGCTTTCTATTCTCGGAACACCTGGGTCTGGCATGCTCAATACTGTCGCGTTAATGTTGTGCTTCTCCAAGGCATTCCTGAGCCATGGATACCAGTCGCTCGATGCTAGGCCGCCCCACTTGGGTACGATGAATGCTCTTTTCATGCGTTCCATCCTTTGCGTCTGGTAAACGGTATCAGCTCGGGAAGCAGGTTTATCTCGCCACTCTTCATTTTTCTTGCGCTCTTTATCATTTTCGCAATATCGCTTGCTGCATGGCTGCTGTTAATGACCTCGATTACCTGACGGTAGTTCCTTTGCGCAGTAAGGCCGCAGTAGTCTATGGCCTCGGAGATTATGTTCTCCTTTATCTTAGAATCACGGTACCCCCGCTTCTTCATTCTCTTTTCCAGCGTCAGAAGGTGTTCTCTTATCACTATGGCGACTGCGTTTTTTAGGCTGATGTCGCAGAGAAGATGCCCCTCAACAATCATTATGCCGCTGCCAGATTTGCGGATCTCTTTTTCTATCTCAACTCTCAGTTTCCGCATGTCAGCCACCATGGTCCCGTCTGCGGAGCGTGACGTGAACAGGTGCCTTGACCTGACCAGGTCGTTGGCGCGTATAACGGCAGCGCCGCTGACCAGTTTAGCTACTTTTCCGGCTATGGTGCTCTTCCCGCTTGCCGGAGTCCCGGTTATGACTATTACTTTCATGGTACGGTCATTTTCCCTGGTTTATCCTTATCTGCTGGTATGCGCTGTCAAATAGGTCGTTTATATCTGCATTTGCAGTGTCGAAGTCCATGATTATGCTTTCTTGCAGGTAGATGGAGAGCACGTAGACTTTCTGCCCTGAAAAGACCCACGAGCCTATGTTGTACTTATCATACGTTGCCGATACGTTTCCGATGTAATTTGAGACGTTGATGAGCTTGGTTAAAAGCGCGTCAGTGGCATTGTCGTATTTCTCGACTGTTATCTCCTCCTGTCCATGGGTATCGTAGGTGATGTCAGTAGGTATTATATAGGGGATTCTGGAGAACGAGGCCTTGGTGGCTATAGCGTTATCCACAATGTCGTATAGTTTTCCGGCATTCTCCAGCGACTGGGTGAATGCAGCCTTCTCATCAGCCATGTCATCCTTAAGGCCGTCGAAGTACTTGTCTATGTCATCCTTCATCTTTTCCATCTTTGCGAGCATGTCCTTGTTGTTCGTGAACTTGTCAGGGTCGAGGAGCAGGTCTCTCAGGCTTACCTGGTACTTCGCTGCAAGAGCCTTGTCAAGGTTGGTTATGAACACGTCTGTCTGGTCATCCCACGGTATGTCCTGGACTGTTGCTGCCATGTAACTCAATGGTATAAGAATAAGTTAAGATTTAAACGTTTCCGTGTTCAGATCTCGAGCTCAGGATATAAAGGGAACCTGCTGCATAGCGCGAGTACCTGCTCCCTTACCTGGGCAAGTTCGTCGTTCTTCTCTATCTCCGACCTGAATTTCTTAAGGTATTCCTGCCGCGCGGCCTTGTCCTCAGGCAGCTTGTACCCCTTTACCGCATATGCAACCTGCGCGATCAGCTTCCCTATGACTTCCATCTCTGCTTCCTTCATCCCCCTGGTCGTAAGCGCAGGCGTACCGAGCCTGATTCCGCTGGGATAGAAAGGCGAGGAAGGCTCTCCAGGTATCGTGTTCTTGTTGGTCGTTATCCCGGAAACGTCCAGGGCTTCCTGCACGAATATTCCAGTGCCGGTTCCGAACTGGGTAAGGTCTATCAGCAGCAGATGCGTATCTGTACCGTCCGTTACCAGTTTCATCCCGTTGCGTTTGAGCGATTCGGCCAGGGTCTTGGCGTTTCTGACAATCTGGTTTGCATATTCCTTGAATTCGGGTTTTGACGCCTCGAGCAACGCCACAGCGATAGCTGCTGTTGTATGGTTGTGCGGGCCTCCCTGCATCCCTGGTATTATCGTCTTGTCTATCTTCTTTCCCAGGTCAGGATCCTTCTGCAGGCCCTTTTCCGTAACCATTATCATGGCTCCTCGCGGTCCGCGCAGCGTCTTGTGAGTGGTTGTTGTGATTATGTGCACGTATGGCACAGGGCTCTTGTGAGCTCCTCCCACAACAAGCCCAGATATGTGAGATATGTCAGCTACAAGATACGCGCCTGATGAATCCGCGATCTTAGAGAATGCCTCGAATGGGAATTCCCTCGGGTATGCGGTGAACCCGACCCAGATGAGCTTGGGCTTGTTCTCCGCAACAAGGCTTTTCAGTTCTTCAAAATCTACGGTGCCTGACTTGTCCACATGATACTGAACGCTTTTGTAGATATGTCCTGCGTTTCCTGTCATGCTCATCTCTGAGCCATGGGTGAGATGCCCACCGTCAGTGAGCGCAAGGCCCATCACCACATCGCCAGGATTGCACGTCGCGAAGTAGACTGCAAGGTTAGCCGGGGAACCTGAATACGGCTGCACGTTCGCATATGGAACTCCGAAGAGCTTCTTTGCGCGCTCTATGGCTGTTGTCTCTATCTCGTCTATGATCTGGTTGCCTCCGTAGTAGCGCCTTTTCGGGTATCCTTCCGAGTACTTGTTGGTAAGTATGGACCCCATTGCCTGCATCACGGCCATGCTGGTAAAGTTCTCAGATGGTATCATCTCAAGGCCGTCCCTCTGCCTTTTGAGCTCAGCCTTTATGTATTTCAGAGTCTCAGGGTCTGTCGAATTAAGACTATCAAACCACCGCATGATGACCTCCATGCTATCTTAGATGGGAAAACCTATAAGTCTTTGTTCAAAGGGTTTGCCTATGGTGATTATCATGCAGAGGACAGACCGCATGATCCACCTATCTCTGTCCACATGATTACGGCAATACCGCCATTGCCACCGCCGCCGGCTCCGTCAGAACTAAGCCAGCCATTGCCGCCCGACCCGTTACCCCCTCCTATTCCGCCGCTGCCTCCCGAATAACTGTGACTAACGCCTGCTGCGCCATTAGCGCCATTAGAACCGCCGTTGCCGCCGTTGCCACAACTTGTTCCTGTGCCTCCAGTGCCACCAGTTGCGCCGTTGCCGCCGCCGCCGCCAGTTTGACCGGTGCAACTGCCACCTCCGCCGCCGCCGCCGCCTGCACCGTAGCCTCCGCCGCCGCCGCCGCCACCACCATCTGAACAGGTACCACAATATCCACCTGCGCCACCAACACCTGCAGATCCTGCCGTAGGAGCAGTGCCTTCAGGATTACTTCCTGCAGCGCCTCCAACATCACTTCCACCGGTACCGCCATCGCTGTTGCCATATCCGGCTCCTCCGTCAGCATAAGTAACCAAATTCCCGTTGCTCAATATTGCCGAGCTTCCTCCGCCGCCGCCGTAGCATTCGCCTCCACCACCACCACCGTAATATCCGGATCCTCCTCCGCCGCCGCCGCCGTTACACCACACCCCTCCTCCGCCGCCGCCGCCCACGTATATAGTCAAAGCGTTTCCTGAAAGTATATTGAATGTACCTGTCGCTTCGCTTCCTGACGTCCCTGTCTCACCGATGCCACCACCGCCACCGCCTCCTCCTCCGTAAAGTGTATAACTTATTGCTGCTGTGTTAGATGCGATGCCGTTGTAATCCGTATAGGTAGTGCTTACACACGTATTGCTATTTAAGACCTCAACTAGTGTACTAGACGAGCATACATTGAGTGTTGCGTCACAGGCATCGAATTCATATGTATCGACAGCTAGGGAATCAAGGTTGTATGTTATGGAATTAGTGCCTGATGCAACAGTTGTCGAAGGAGTACAACCTGAGCCTATGCAATCTTCAATAGAGATTTGATCGTTATCTATAGTGGATCCGGAAGCTGTATCATTTGTTCCGACAGTTATAATGGTCCCATTTGACATTGTTAAAGATACCGGATTTGTTACAGTAACAGATTGAGTTGCTGAGCATTCGTTAACCGCGGTGTCGCAGGCGTCGAATACATAGGAGCCTGGGGCTAGAGTATTCACGTTGTATGTGGTTGAGGCGGTTCCTGTGGAAAGCACGTTCGATGGGGTGCAGCTGGATCCCGAACAGTCCTTTATTGAGACAGAGTCGCCTGATTTTGTAGTTGTGCCTGTTGCGGTATCCGAAGATCCGTATGTGATGTCCGGGCTGCTAGAGAACGAAAGCGAGGCTGGATTCCCTATTGAGACTGTGTACTTCTCCGAGCATATGTTTTCTGTAGTGTCACAAACATCGAACGTGTATGTGCCTACGCCCAGCGTGTTGGTATTGTATGTGGTTGAGGCGGTTCCTGTGGAAAGCACGTTCGATGGGGTGCAGGACCCGTAACAGTCTTCCAGAGAGACAGAGTCGCCGGCGAAGCTCGTAATCCCGTTAGCCGTATCAGAAACCCCATAGTCAGGAGATGTGCCGTCAGAAAAGCTAACTGAAAGCGCCGGAGCCTGTGAACTGCTTCCGCTGAGAAGCGCAACTTCTACAGAAGTATAGTAACCGCCTGTGCTGCTTACAGAATAGCTGCCAGAGGCCTCCGATTGGCAGTAATATGTGTATGCCTCGCTATCTTCGGATGTTTCGGTTGTGCAACCAGATGGCGCGGTTACACTGCAGGTATCATCCCCACAGCCTACTAGTATTAGGACATTAGATGTGGATGTTAGGATGTAGTCTGAGGAGAATCCATACACTGCATTGAATGTTGTTGGGTTGTTTATTATCGAATATTCTCCAGATTCTATTCCGTTGAAGCCTATGATCCCTAGGCCTTGATACGATGCGCCTGAGTCAGTTACAGTACATGTATTAGACGTTTGGCTGCCAGAAGCAGAGAAGCTGTCTCTGGGAACAACGTCGCTGCTCCAGCTATAAGAGGTCATCTCATAGCCGGCATAGTTTGCACCTACGCAGAAGTATAGACTACATATAGAATTTGTAGAGAGCGTATTTGAACCTAGACTGCCAGAGTGGCCGCATAGGGCAAACTGGGCCTGTAAGCTGTTGGATGATGCATATATGGGGGAGTAGGTTGTGACCCTGGCGCTAAATGTACCAATCTGGGAAATGAGCGCTGTGTGTGTCCCTGTGTCGTACGATATCCATAGGTAACCTATGTGCGGGGAGCTTATAGGACCAGCAGCGCCGGGACACTGAAAGAGCATGCTTGTCTTACCTCCACTAGGCACCACGGTATCGGAAATAGCTACCGTACCGGATGGACCGGTGCTGGTGTTCGTGCATGCCAGTCCGATTATAGTTATTGGGGATCCAGAGTCTTGCCCAATCGTCACGACCACATTTCCCGTGGTATTGAGTATAGGACTAGAGCAGAAGAACCCTACCGTGGCCAGGCATGTATTGGACGCGGTTGATGCATTGCCGCCGAATAGACCAAGGTAGTAAAGAATGCCAAGTATAATGACTATTATCAATATGGACCATCCATAGGACATCAGGTATTCCATTGCGGATTGTATTCTTGAACGGCTACCCATCATAGATGAGAGTTCCGTTTGAAAAATATAAAAGGTTGTGTGATGCATCGCATAATCCTACAGATTGAGTCGTGAAGGCTATCGAATTATAAAGATCATTTGGCCATACTATAGTACAATGGAATCATCAGATGGTCTCCTTGATTTCGCATACAAGTACCCTTTCTCAAGCGAAGCGAGAGAGTATGTTTCGGGCCTTGGGGCAAAATTCGATCCCGCTATGCTGGAAATAGGAAAGTCCAGGGTGGAGCAGGCGGTCTCAAAGTCCAGGATTGACTACTCTAGAAGCAGCATAAGGGAGGTAAAGAGAAAGTCGGTGCTGAGCTATGTCTATGCGCGCATGGTGGTGAGCGCATTGAATAGCAGGCTTGCCGTGGATAGATACGTGACTGCTGAGGCCAGGCGTTCCGGAGAGGCGTTGCAGGATGAATCCGACAAGGACATAGTCAGGATCGGAGGGGAACTTGGCATTAAGGTTGGCAGCAATGGCACGTTCTCTCTTTCTTTCAGCGACTTCGTTACGTATGCGCCGCGGATTCCGGAATATGCGCTGGTGCACCAGGAGCTTGAGAAAGGCACAGTCTATCTCCCGAAGTACAAGGTTGCGCGCATAATTGAGAGCAGGATACGAAGCGAGATAGCGAAGGGTCTGCCGATACCCTCGAAAGAACTGCCAAGGGAGGTGGCTGATTATTCCAAGGGGATAAAGGTTCCTGTGCCGAAGTCGAGCGTTAGAACCGATGGCAGCAGGTACGACTGGATAGCAAAACTGATCGCAACGCCTATTGCAGACGTGAGGCACAGGGCCGTCTACCAGATACTGGCCCCGTACCTGATGAATGTGAAGGGCATGAGCGAGGACGAGGCCACTAAGGTCATAACTGAGTACATAGAGAGGTGCAGGCAGGTTGACCCGAACACTAAGATCAACGAGAAGTACATACGGTACCAGTGCAGGTACGCAAAGGCAAAGGGCCTTATGCCGCTTTCCAGGGAGAGGGCCTCAGACCTGCTAAAGGGAGTGGTGGACTTCTGATCAGAGTATCAGGAGGAGCACTATGTTGCCTATGAGCAGCGAGACAATGACTCCTATGAATGTGAAGAGCGCGAGAGGTATCGCGTTCTTGTATACGGGAATGCGCTTCCTTATCCTTTTTGTCTCGCTGATAAGCTGCGTTGTCGCGAGTCTCTCGAAATGCCTTGACCTCTTCCTGAAGTATGCAAGGTCCCGCTTGTCCATCATGCTTGTCGCTATCATGTCGCCATGCTCCAGCTGCGACGGATAGACCATCTCGGTCATGCCCTCGTATATCATGCGCCTGAATGCCAGTATCACTGCTGATGGCACTGCAACGATAAGCATCACAACAGCCACGAGCACCGGATCCGAGATTATGCGCCCGAGTTCGACAATCAGTATTATGTACACAAGAACGAGCAGCGCAGCTGCTATCGCCCCTTTCTTCTCTATCTTCAGCATGTGCGTCTTTCTCCTCGCCTTTATTATGTAGTATGCGGGCGTCAGTATTA
>JASHTL010000107.1 GCA_030040595.1 Microcaldota archaeon | reverse complement strand
CTTATAACCCTTTTGCCCTTCGACTCTCGTATCTCAACGCCTGCAAGATCAAAATAGCCTGCCATCCTTCTTAGCGCGTCCCTGTAGTCCGAGGGCCCGCTCCTCTTCGCCAGTTCCTCTCCAGCGAGGTAGAGCACGTTCGCAGATTCATTGAGCATCTGCTTCCTGATGAGGGGCATGTACGGCAATACGAGATGATATCCGCCCTCGCCATTATGGCTTCTCGGTGCATATGGGCCGCTGCCGATCCTCTCGGCTATGGCCTTTATGACCCTTCTTGCTTCAGGCCTGTGTTCCTCAATCCCATAATCGGGCTCCTCGACCCGCTCTGCCACAAACTGGCAGACGTCTGAGCCCATGTAAATGCAAAGGATCTCCCTGGCCCTCATGCCGACGCCAAGGTATCCCGAGAGATATCCTGCTATGATGCCCGCTTCCATTACGTGCACCGGCACGCCCAAAGCAACATTGCTGGCCTTCGAGCCTATCGCGGTTATGGTGGCCTGCTCAAGTGACGGGTAATAAAGCACCCTGCCCATGCCCAGCCTGCCGAGCGCGTCGAATAGTGCCTCCATGTTCGAGTTCCCGAACCTGTTCATCTGCCTGCCAACGGAGAAGCCGAAGCTGTAGCCCAGCTTGCGCGTGGATCCGGTTAGGCTCAGGACGAGGTCCTGTACAACCGTGTTTCCTGATGCAGTGCCGTTCCCCATCAGGTCCATGACAGCAAGTTCCTCGAGATCCCTGGCATGCCAGCGGTCACTTGATACAGCAGCTATACCTTCCGGTCTCTTCTTCAGTTTAACCCTATACACTTTTCCGGTCCGCTTCGGCCTGGCCTTGCGCACAACCTTCTTAGTGACCTTTGCTCTTCCGCGCCTTACCACAGCGCGTCTCTTCCTGGAAGCACTCAGCGGCATACTTCCAGATACTGCATCTCAAACAATAAAAATACATTGCCTCGATGGGAATGGAAGCCAGTGCCTATGCATGACAGGAAGCCTTATAATCCTCTAGAGGCGGAGTTCTTATTGTATGCCGAATGCAGGTCTTTGCAATACTGATAACTGTGATCATAGACGCCCTTTACTCATGGGCTAGGATGTTCATAGCGCTTGGAATCTCGATAGCACTGGCCATCTTGTTCGGAGTCTGGGCAGCGACTTCGCGCGCCGCGGAGCGCATCATACTGCCGGTAATGGACGTGCTCCAGACAATACCGATACTCGCATTCTTCCCGTTCGTGCTCATCATATTCGTGGAATACATACCTGCGCTGACAGGCCTGCCTCAGATACTCGGCATCAACATAGCCGTGATATTCCTGATAATAACCAGCATGCTCTGGAACATAATATTCGGAGTATACGAGTCGATAAGGACGGTGCCTGCGGAGTTCCTCGAGGTTGCGAGGCTCTACAGGATGAATCTATGGCAGAAACTAAAGAGGATATACATCCCCGCATCGCTGCCAAGGATAGTGCAGCAGTCGATACTCTCATGGTCCATAGGCCTCTTCTACCTTGTCACCAGTGAGATCTTCTCATATGGCACGACCACATGCTGCAAGGTCATTAACGGAATAGGCGCATTCCTGGTGGCCTACTCGCCGACTGTGCCGCCGTACAACACCGGCCCCTACCTTCTTGGAATAGCTGTATTCATCATATTCGTCGTGCTAACAAGGTTCCTCTTCTTCAAGCCTCTCGAGGACTATGCGAGCAGGTACACAAGGGCATCTACAAAAGCGCCTACCCTGCTTACAAGGCCTGGGACATTCGTCAGCTGGTTCTCGAGGAACCTGGTTACTAGGCCCATCACTACTATAAGAAATGTGGCAACCCCGCAGCTTGGAGGGCCTCCCAAGAAGCCATTGCCAATAGAAGAGGCTCCGGCAAAGAAGAGGAAACCGATGGGCAGATGGGTCTATTATCTCGCTGCCCTTGCGCTACTTTCAGTCCTGTTCACGTATGCTGCAGTTATCAAGAGCGCCATATTCACGTACGAGTATGAGGTCCTGTACGCGCTTATTTTCTCGTTCGCAAGGGTCTGGATAGCCTTCGGAGTAATAACCGCATTGGTGCTTCCGCTCTGCGTATACCTTGTCTTCATCTCGAAACACAGCTCAAGGTACCTGCTCTTCTTCCAGGTCCTCTCCTCGATACCCGGGACAGTGCTGCTGCCTGGAGTGGCTCTCCTGCTTGCGACTGTGCCATTCCACGCTGAATTTGTTGCATTCATCATATTCCTGCTCGCCGGGATATGGTATCCGTTGTTCAGCATAATAGGCAGCACGAAGACTATATCGCCAAGCATACTCGAAGTCAAGAATCTCTTCAAGGTCAAGGGCGCAGCGGCATGGAAGAACTTCTACCTGAAGGCGATGATGCCAGGGTTCATAACAGGGGCATTGACTGGAATAGCGGCGGAGTGGAACGCGAGCATAGTCGCCGAGTGCTTCACCACCAACGGCGTCGGGGCAGGCACTTCAATAAGCTGCGTCGGCGACGGAATAGGCAAGCTGCTCGATTCCACCGTCACGACAGGGAACACGACGCTGCTGCTTGTTGCACTTTTAAATATTGTAGTCATGATACTACTGATAAACACCTTCGTATGGAAGAGAAGGTACAGGGCGCTTTCAAAGATATACGGGCAATAGCATGAAGATGATAAATGCGGAGCACATCTCGTTCGCGTTCGAGGGAAACACCGAGAAGACCATCGGCGACGCAACATTCTACGCTGAGAAGGGGGAATACGTATCCATAATGGGTCAGTCGGGATGCGGCAAAAGCACGCTGCTGCGCATAATAGCTGGCCTGATAAAGCCCAGCACCGGCCGTGTCTTCTATATGAACAGGGAGGTGCGCGGGCCGACGCTGGGAATGAGCTTCGTCTTCCAGGACTTCGCGCTGCTGCCATGGCTCACAAACCTCGAGAACGTAAAGCTGGGCCTCTCCCTGATAGACGTAACTGAAAAGGAGAAGACGGAAAGAGCTACTGAACTCATAGAGCGATTCGGCCTGAACGGTTTCGAGAACTACTATCCGAATGTGCTGAGCGGCGGGATGAAGCAGCGCGTCGGAATAGCGCGGGCCATAGCCTCGGAACCGCAGGTTCTCCTCATGGACGAGCCGTTCAGCGCGCTCGACGAGCTCACTGCAAACGCGCTGAGATCCGACATAACGTACATGCTCGAGAATAAGGACATATCTGTCAACTCGGTGATCATGGTCACGCACAACGTGGAGGAGGCCGTGGAGCTCTCTGACAAGATAGTGGTCATGTCTCCGAAGCCTTCGCATGTGAAGCGCACCATATCCGTCAAGATGCCGCATCCGAGGAACAAGCGCGGCCGTGAATTCCAGAAAATAGTGGACGAGATATACGCGACACTTGCTCAGTGAGCTTTTTTGGAGGTAGTGGCGCCCACTGTCCAGACATCGCGCACTGTATCGTAGTAAAGCAATTTTGACCTCACTCCTAGCCGCAGGAACATCTTCCTCATCAAGAACTCGTTCATGTCCTTGTCTCCGTGAAGGTATACCCCATTTGACCTCAGGTTGGCGAAGAGCGCCTCAGTGCTCATCTCCCCTTCCTTGTCGAGCACCTTGAGTGCGCTCTTGAACGGTTCTATGCCCACGAGCCTCTCCCTGACCATCTTAAGGGAGTTTGCGAAAGTGACCTTCCTGCCAGCAGGGGTTATCTTTATTACCGACCTGTTGATCTTTATGAATCCCAGCATCTTGCACGCTTCGACAAGAGGAAGGAGATCGTCCACTTGCTCCTCAGTCTCTGCAGCAAGCCTTGCGAGCTCTATTGAGCCGCCGTTCTGCTTGAGCATGTAAAGAATAGCCCTGATCCTGCTCGTCTCTGTGACAAGCGGGAATATCTCTCCACCCATGAGCTATACTTGGAGGACAAAGCTTATAATCGGCTCAGTAAAGGCCGAAAAACTTAAGAAATAATCCAGACACAGCGACTGTGACTTACAAGCAAATATATACCTTGCTGGAGCAGACTCTATTGTTTCTGCTGGCTGTGAGATTATGGAAGAGAAGTACCAGACACTTGGGGACAACGTTACTCCGATCAACTACAACATAACATTCGACACAAACATGAAGACATTCAGGTTCAACGGAAGCGAGAAAGTATCCGTAAGAATAAGAAAGGCGACAAGGCGCATAGAGCTCAACGCTGCTGAGCTAGAGGTACTGCGCGCAAGCGTAAAGTCGAAAGGCGGGGTACAGAATGCGAAGGTCGTTGAGGACAAGAAGAAGAAACGAATAGCGCTGAACCTGGCAAAGCCGGTGTCTGGCAGTGCAGTCATAAGCATAGAGTTCACAGGCACAAACAACGACAGGCTCTACGGGTTCTACAGGAGCCAGTATGATGACAAAGGCAAAAAGAGTTACATACTTACATCGCAGTTCGAAGCTGCGAATGCAAGGGCAGCGTTTCCCTGCTTCGACGAGCCCGCGTTCAAGGCCACGTTCGACATATCGATGATAATAGACAACGACAAGGAAGCGATATCGAACATGCCGGTAAAGAGCGTCGCACAATACAAGAAGGGCAGAAAGATAGTGGTGTTCCGGACAACCCCGGTAATGTCTTCATACCTGCTCTACCTCGGGGTGGGAAAATACGACAGGGTCAGCAGCAACATGGGCAAGGTGAGAGTCAGCGTGCTCACTACTCCTGGGAAAAGAGCGCTCGCACGCCTGCCGCTCGTATACGCCAAGAAGTTTCTTGAGTTCTATAATGACTATTTCGGAATCAGGTACCCGCTCCCAAAAATGGACCTGCTTGCAATTCCCGACTTCAGCGCAGGCGCAATGGAGAACTGGGGAGCTGTAACGTTCAGGGAGATAGCCCTGCTGGGAGACGAGAAGAGCGCTGTCTCCGTGAGGCAGAGGATAGCAGAGGTGATTGCTCACGAGCTTGCGCACCAGTGGTTCGGCGACCTTGTGACAATGAAGTGGTGGAATGACATCTGGCTGAACGAGAGCTTCGCCACGTTCATGAGCTACAAGGCAATGGACGCGGTATTCCCGGAGTGGGACATGAAGACCCAGTACTTCGACGACACCATCGCAACCGCATTCACAGCAGATTCTGTGAAATCTACTCATCCGATAAGTGTGCACATAAGCACGCCTGAAGGCATAGAGAGCCTCTTTGACGAGATAAGCTACGAGAAGGGCGGCACAGTGCTCCACATGCTGGAGAACTACGCTGGGCCGGAGACATTCAGGAACGGGCTCCGCATACACCTTAAGAGGCACGAATACGGCAACGCCACCAAATACGATCTCTGGAGCGCAATAGACGAGGCAGCAAGGGAGAGGAATGGAAAGGCAAACATAACGAAAGTGGCAAACCGCTGGATAGACGAACCTGGTTACCCTATAGTAAATGTCAAGCAGGATGGAAAGAAGCTAAGCCTGGAGCAAAAGCGCTTCATGATACTGGACGAGAAGCTTCCAAAAAGACAGGTCTGGCCCATACCTCTTTATTACGTATCGGAGAAGGAGAGCAAACAACAGTTCATGCTGCTGGATAAGCGGCAAGGAACATTGAACGCAAGGGGTTCGGAATGGGCCAAGCTGAACTACGGACAGCATTATTTATACAGGGTGAGATACCCTGAAAGCATGCTCTACGGCCTCGGCGAGCAGATAAAGAGAAAGAAGATAAGAGGAACAGACTCGTGGGGCATCGAGAACGACCTCTTCGTCCTTGCCAGGTCCGGAAGGATAACCATGAAGGAATACATGTCCTTCGTTGAGCAATACTGCCTTGGAGACATAGACTACCCGATGAACATGGGAATATCGTCCCATCTCGGATGGTTTGATCTGATCCTCTCAGGAAAGAAGGATCACGGTGCTGTGAACAGACTCATAATAAGATACAGCAAGAGGACCCTGGACAGGCTGGGATGGCACAAGAGAAAAGGAGACGACAACATAACGGTGATGCTGAGAAGCGCATCGATATCGTCTCTCGGAAGGGCGGGACACAAACCCACGATAAAGAGGGCGCTAAGACTCTACAATGACTTCATGCGAGGAAAGGCAATAGAGCCGGATCTCAAGAGCGCAGTGATAGGCATAGCCGCATACACTGGCGATGCGAAAAGATACAGGCAGATGGTCGAGCGCTACAAAAAGGAGAAGGCCCCCGACGACAAAAGAAGGTTCCTCCAATCGCTGGCCCTATTCAGAGACAGAAAGCTTATACTCGAAGGCCTGAAATTCTCCTACACAAAGGACGTTAGGCTGCAGGATGCGTATACCATACCGGCGATAGTATCGGGCAACCCTGTCGGAAAGGAGATTATATGGGACTGGACAAGGAAAAACTGGAAGTTCCTGCTCAAGACGCATTCGGTTGGCACGCACATGCTCGACAGGTTTGTTGAGAACCTTTCCGGCGCATATACTCCTGAAAGAAGAAAGGAGATAGCGGCATTCTTCGGCAAGAAGCAGAACGTCAGGGAGGACATAAAGCGCGCAATCGCGCAAACGCTGGAAAGGATAGACGCCAACATCAACTTCATGAAGGCAAATGAAATTGACTAACGAGCTACTATCTTTCCTTTTGATTGCCATAATACCTATGGGCGCTTCATAGATCTATTCCTTTCAGATCTTTCAAAAGCTATCTGAATACGCACAAAACTGCTTAATCTATCCAGATCGGAATCTGGCATTCCCTTTATGATTTCCTTTATCGTTTCAAAGTCTTTTTCAAATCTCTCAGATTCCTTAGGGAGCTTGGTCCTTAACCATTCTACAAATTCTGGCGAATAATAGGTTAGGATCACCCCTCTCGGGCGTTTATACGCGCCGAACGACTCCGGATGATCCCTTAGTGCATCATCTATTCGATCCCGTATTGTTTGTGTTGAAGAATGCAGCATCGTTGCAACAGCGCCTATCGGACGCCACCCCTCCGGTGCAACCTCTATATGCGAAAAACGCTCTTTTAAGGCCTCAACCGCCTCTAAAGAAAAACTCATGGACCTATAGGACTCGTATAAACCTGTCATGAACCAGTCAGGATGCTCCCTTCGCAATTTGAGAATTTCTATTTCAAGGGCCATATAGCTAACATTTGCATAAGACCCATTAACTAAAATGCTGACTGTTCCTACGCCTCTGTATGCAAGACCTAATTTTTCCAGAAAAGCATCATAACTCAACCATGTCCCAGCTTCTTCCCTTGGCGAATCTTGCCTGACTAGTTGCCTTTCATAAAATGGCATATGCTCTTCCTTCGCGACCTGCGCTGATTGCACATGTACCTCCTCGGCGGATCTTCTTGCACCTGCGATTTCCTCCATATCTGGAATGCCAACCTTTTGCTTAGCGCCGAGCGCTTCGGCTATCCTGCTCAACCGCCTTCCGCCGATAGTCCTGAGGTTCTGTTCTGTCATTGCATATCACTTTCCCTTAA
>JASHTL010000106.1 GCA_030040595.1 Microcaldota archaeon | reverse complement strand
GTGCCACTGTTATAGTTTGCGCCTGCGCAGAAATAAAGGCCGCAGCCTGGAGAGGCTGAAACGGAATTGTATCCTATGCCTCCGACAAAGCAGGAAGCGCCGGAAACCGTGAAGCTTTCCGGAGAGGAACATAAACCTATGGTTGTATCGCAAGCTTCGAAGACGTAGTCTCCCGTTACAAGGCCATTTAGACTATAGGATATTGCGTTAGCTCCACTGGTAATGACATTGTTGGGCGTACAGGAGAGGCCGTTGCAGGATTCGATAGCAACCGTGTCTCCCGCCCGGCTTGTTGAACCCAACGCATTGTCTGGAGCCCCTGGGACTATCGAGTTGCCGTCTGAGAATGTGAGCGTTACTGCCGGTGTAGGGAAGCCGTTTCCGCTGAAAAGCGCGGCCTCGACTGCGATCCTGGCGCTGCTGGAACTCGCCGAGCCGGATATAGCATATGCGCCTGATGACTCTGACTGGCAGTATGCGATCGCCGCGGTGCCCTTATTGGTGTTAGCTATGTTTTCCGCCACCTCTGTTGTACAGCCGGAGGGGAAGGTGACGGATGTGCAAGGATAATCTCCGCAGGTGACAAGCAGGAGTACGTTTGAGGTGGATGTGAGGAAGTAGTTTGATGTGAAGCTGGCGGATATGCCATTGAATGTTGACGGTGCATCTATTATAGAATATGTGGATACGCCGTTGAACCCGGCAACCGCAATTGTTTCTGCGGTAGGGTCAGAACTTGCGCCTGTGCACGTATAGGATGACTGGCTGCCGGATGAGGCGTAGTCTGATTGCGCTTCGACGTCCAGGCCCCAAGTTACCGAGGTCATGGCGCCCCCGTAGTTTGCGCCTGCGCAGAAGTAAAGGCCGCAGCCGGAAGAGGCTGAAACGGAGTTGTATCCTATGCCTCCGACAAAGCAAGAAGCGCCGGAAACAGTGACCGCGTCCAGAGATGTACATAGGTCTATACTTGTATCGCAAGACTCGAATACATAGTTTCCTGTTAAAAGGCCATTTAGACTGTATGATGCAGTGTTAGTTCCAGTGGCAATGACATTGTTAGGCATGCAGGAGATGCCGTTGCACGACTCGATCTCCACCGTGTCTCCCGTCTGAGTTGTTGAGCCTAAAGCAGTGTCTGCAGCACCTGGAACTATCGAGTTCCCGTTTGACAATGTTAGGGAAACTGTTGGGGTTGCGAAGCCGCTTCCGCTGAGAAGAGCAGCCTCGACTGTGATTCTGGCGCTGCCGGAACTATCTCCTCCAGATATTGTATATGCGCCTGATGCCTGTGACTGGCAGTATGCGATCGCCGCGGTCCCTTCATTGGCACTGCCTACGTTTTCTGATACCTTCGTTGTGCAGCCGGACGGGAAGGTGATGGACGTGCAAGGGTAATCTCCGCAGGCGAGAAGCAGGAGTACGTTTGAGGTGGATGTGAGGAAGTAGTTTGATGTGAAGCTGCTGCCCACGCCGTTGAACGTCGTTGGTGCGTTTATTATTGAATATGTGGATATGCCGTTGAATCCGGCAACGGCGATTGCTTCATCGGAAGGATCAGAATCTGCACCTGTGCATGTATATGATGACTGGCTGCCTGAGGAGGAGAAGTCTGATTGCGATTCAGCGTCCAGGGTCCAGCTTACCGAACTCATGCCGCTGTTGTAGTTTCCCCCTGCGCAGAAATAAAGGCTGCAGCCAGAGGAGGCTGAAACGGAATTTGACCCAATGTTGCCTGTTGAGGTACAGTAGGTGACGGTGTTCGATGGCGAGCTGCCGCTAGGCAGATTTAAACCGGCCAGTGTTGTCACCTTCGCGGAGAATCGCGCAACCTGAACCAGCTGATTAGCCTGGGTTGGAGTGCTATAGGTAACCCACAAGTAGCCAGTATACGGGGCGCCTAGGGTCCTGCCTGCACCGGGGCATTGGAAGATAAATTCTGTGCTCGAGTAGCTCTGCAGGACAGTACTTGTCACGGCAACGCTGCTGGAGGGAGCCGTTGTGCCGTTGGTGCAGGCTATGGCGGATACAGTTATGGGATAACCATTCGCCTGTCCAACCGTAACCATGACGTTTCCAGTAATATTCAGTACAA
The DNA here is from genome assembly GCA_030040595.1 of Microcaldota archaeon. Lineage (GTDB taxonomy): Archaea > Micrarchaeota > Micrarchaeia > Micrarchaeales > CABMGC01 > JAKAVK01. The sequence goes on along the minus strand of JASHTL010000106.1, from coordinate 1,968 downwards.
GACCGCTGCATGAATAGCCCGTCGTTGCAACACATGCCTGGCTGGAAACCAATGAGGAGCTGCCAAAAAAGCCAAGGTAGTAGAAGATCCCAAGCACTATCGTTATTATAGCCACAGCCCAGCCGTAGGTCATCAGGTACTCAAAGGCCGACTGTAATTTATTGACCTGTACTACCATGCGCTCATTCTTTCTTGCCTATTATCTTCTTGCCCAGCTCCTCCCTTGCTTTCAGGTCGCCCTTGACCCTTTCATAGTCCTCTGGGCTCATTATCCTCTTGAGTATGTACTCGGAATAGTTCACGGAGATGCTTGAGAGCGTTATGAGCGCGTTCTGCACGTCTATCTGCTTTATCCTGTACTCGCCCTCGGGCCTGAGCACCTCTACAGCCACAGGGGCGAAGGTGAATATCACATTCAGCATGTTCTCAAGGCTGTCTACCAGTGTGGTAACAACGGCGCTGGTCGTGTACATGTCATGCGTCTTTATCTGCTCGTCCACGCTACCGAAGCAGTATACTACACCTGGAGCCTTGAGCAACCTGTTGTTCACAAGATCGGTCATGACAGCCTGAAGGTCTGCATGTTCAGACGTGTGAATGTCGAAGTACAACTTTACCAATAGTCCTCCTTTCTGTATAGCGCGCTGCGTCGTTTCCTCAACATCATCCTTGGCCATATTATCATCCTTGGAGCTTTTTGATTACATCCTCAAGACCTAATAACTCTTCGCTTCCGGTTGACATGTCCCTGAGCCTGACCTTGCTTCCCTGGCGCTCCACGTCGCCAACTATTGCAGTATACCTTATCCCCATGGAGTTGGCATACTCCAGCTGCTTGGAGATGCTCCTTGCCGTCAGATTAAGGTCTGCGCGTATGCCCCTCGACCTCATCGAGTTGGCTACGGTGGCCGCATAGTCGAAGTTTATCTGGCCTATGTTAGCGACATATATCTGCGCGTAGGTGCGTCTTGGGTCCTGCGCCTTTACTATCTCGAAGACCCTGCTGAGCCCTATAGATGAGCCAACTGCGGGCACCTGCGTTTTCGAGTATATGCCTATCAGCGAGTCGTACCTTCCTCCTGCTGCGAGCGTGGGCAGTCGCTTTTTGTTCTGCATAACCACGAATTCCCATACTGTGCCAGTATAATAGCCAAGACCCCTCGCCAGAGAGAAGTCTACAATGATATTGCCGCTAAGGTGGTAGTTGGAGAGCATCCCGATTATGATGCCGATCCTGTCCGACTCCGCTTTCACTTCCGGAGAGCTTACTGCTATCTTCTTGAGCTTCTCCTCGTTCGCCATCTCCTCGCCTATGAAGCTGAGCACAGCGTCGGCGATCTTCCTCTCAACGCCCAGAGCTGCTATCTGCTTTGCGGCATCGTCGTTGCTTATCTTCCCGAGCTTGTCTATTATCATGATTGCGGGAGTCCGCTTCGCGTCGGGAATGCCGAACTGGTTGAGTATCGCGTTGAGTATTACCCTGCTGCTGATCGCTATCGTGTAATCCATGGTACCCACGGATTCCAGCGCAAGGGCCGTTGCGGCTATGACCTCGGCCTCGCTTGACGGCTCTGCGCTTCCTACTATGTCTATGTCAGCCTGCACGAATTCGCGCGCCCGCATCTTCTGCGGTTCATCCCTTCGCCACGCCCTGGCTATCTGGTACCTCTTGAAAGGCATGGTTATGTCCCTGTTCATGGCGACGTACCTTGCAAGAGGCACAGTCAGGTCGTATATCAGGCCAGACGTACCTCCATCTAGGGAGTACACCTCTTTCTCGGCTTCCTGGCCGTACGCCTTTGCATTCAGCACCTCGGTGCTCTCCAAGCTCGGCGTCTCTATTGGATAGAACCCGAACCTTTTGAATACGTCCTCAGTCTTAGAGATTATCTCCCTTAGCTTTATTGCCTCTTCGGGGCTGAAGTCCCTCATGCCCCTGAGTAATTCTATAGGCATATGCCATCAACA
>JASHTL010000018.1 GCA_030040595.1 Microcaldota archaeon | reverse complement strand
ATATAAGCAGCAACAACGGTGTCCAGTCTTCGGATTTAGTTTTTTTCATCTTCTCTATTATCACTATGAAGCAAATCATTTAAAGGCTATCATTCTGAGATTTGCTATATCTCCTATAACAAAACAGTAAAAGTTGTACTTATAGTAGGCGTTCTTACTGGTAATTTGTTCTCTGAAAGGAGAAATAACCATACCTTTAACCAATGTAACCTCTCCCGGCTTTTTACTACTAGTTAAACGCCCTTGTTGTAACCCTAATTTCAAATTGCACGCAGCAGTCACTATGCCTTTATATACTTTTCATGTTGAAAAGTAATCATGCTTGTTGAACATCAGATAAAAGATTTCTCAGCACTCCTTGCCGAAGGAGCAATAAAGGGGCTTACGCCCAAACAGATAAAGGCGCACCTTGGGCTCTATGAGGGATATGTCAAAAAGTTGAACGAGATAGAGCAGCGCCTTGACCAGATGAGAAAGCAGATGGACACGGAACCGGACATACTTCAGAAGAATGCGAATTTCAGCTACGGAAGCTACAGCGAGCTCAAGAGAAGGGAGATAGTCGCATACAACGGCAGCTACCTTCACAAGGCATACTTCGAGAACCTTGAACCAATAAACGAGCCCGATGACCAGTTCAAGTCGCTCATAAAGGACTCATTCGGGACAATCGACAAGTGGAAGGCGGAGACCAAGGCAGATGCGGCCTCGACTCCAGGCTGGGTCCTTGTCACGTACGACAAGGTGCGCAAGCAGCTGCACAACTGGGTCATAAACGAGCACAGCATAAACGTGCCTGCGATATCGAATGATGTGGTAATAGCATTGGACTGCTGGGAGCACGCATACGCCATAGATTACGGCACTGACAAGGCAACATACGTAAAGGTATTCTTGGACAACATAAACTGGGAAGAGACGAACAAGAGGCTAAATGACGTGCTGAATGGCAAAGCCTCTACGGCAATGAAGTGACGGCACGTAACAACTTCTTTACAATAATTAAGTAAGAACCAGCGTACGCATGCATTTGCGAAACAACTGACAACTTTTATATAGATGTCTTGTTTTCATCTAACTTGATGTCTAGTTATTCAAACGTCAGGATTATGCTTCCGTCATTCTTTCCTGAGAGCCTGAGATCATTCGTAAAAAATAATTGTATACCTGATGAGGCTTCACGCATTGAGGAAATACTGGATAAACACGCACATTCTGTAGCAAAATTCAGAAAGATGCAGCAGGAGGAAGCCGGCTTGGCACAGACGATCAGGTCCGGGCCCATAACCGAGGAACTAAAGGCAATCGTGTCAGAATTGGAGGATGATCTCCTCTTTAAAAAGAATTTTGACGGAGTGCCACATGAATTCAGGATGGTAGAGCTATCAAAACTGGTGGTTTTTCAGAACCAATTAAACCTAGACTACAGTGGAAACCTTGTCAAGCGTATGGGCGGCAGTATGACCGATAGAGAAGTAGCAGACCTTTGCCTTTTTTCCAGTTACGACTCATCGACTGTGCAATTTACCAAAACAGATACCAACACGTACCTTCTAAGTTCTGAGAATAATAACCTGAGGTTTTTAGGCTCAGATATCAAACATGTTTCGTTAAAGGATTTTGAATCAGATGTGAAGGGAACCCAAACAGACATAATTGCCCTTGTTGCAGGGTTTGGAACTGCGAGAACTAATGCCATTTCAGCAAATCAGAGGATATTCGCCAATAATGGAATCCATCGGGCATTTGCCATGTACTCCAAGGGAATAGAACACGCTCCTTTTGTGATTCTGAATATGGCTAATCCATTTTCTGAATTTCCGGAACCTTTCCTGGGAGTACCAAGGAACACGGCCCTGACATCGCCGCGTCCTCCGTTGCTGAAGGACTTCACAGACCAGGACCTAGTTATTGACTTAAAAGCAAAGAAAACAGTCAAAATGGTTGAGGTTAAGGCCAGGATCCGTGAATTTGAGGTTACCATCTAATCAGGCCAATTCTGAAGTTTCCTCTCTTGTCGGTCTTTCAGGCTTTAATAATGCTTTTATAAGCTCGGTACAAGATACTCCTTATGCCAAAGACAGGGTATATGGAGGTAACTGGGGGGAAGGTGTGGTATGAGATCGTGGGAAGACCCAAAAAGACACCGATCATAATGCTGCACGGAGGCCCGGGATATCCGCATAATTACCTTGAGCCATTCAGGGACCTTGCAGTCGACAGGCAAGTCATATTTTACGACCAATTGGGATGCGGAAAGTCGGATTGGCCTGAAAAAAGGCATTTATGGACAGTAAAGGCATTGGTCAGGGGGCTGAAAGAACTTATAGACGGATTTGGATTTGAGGATTACCACATATTTGGCCACTCATGGGGACCAGGGCTTGCAGCATCATTTGCGCTTACTAAGCCTAAAGGCCTCCGCAGCATGGTATTAGCCAGTCCGTACTTAAGTACAAAGGTTTGGGAGAAGGATGCCAAGCGCCTGATAGGGACTTTACCACAAAAATACAGAGAGGCAATAGCTATTTACCAAAGATACAAAACAAACAAGGATGAGTTTGACAAGGCCAATAGCGAATTTTACAAACGTTTCGTTTTTAGATTAAAAAGACTTCCCGGGGCTGCAGAGACTTCGCACAAAAACATGAATTATGAACTCTACAAATACATGTGGGGGCCGTATGAATATTGGGTGACTGGAACGCTTAAGGGTTTCGACCTGACCCCTAAGCTTCATGAGATAAATGTGCCTGTCTTGCTTATGTGTGGTCGCTATGACGAGGCCTCTCCAGAGGCAGTTAATTATTTCAAGAGCCTGTTTCCAAACGCAAAAATGAAGGTCTTTGATAAAGGCGCGCATTTCTTCTTTTGGAACCAGCGGGCGGAGAGTATAAAGACTGTAAGGGACTTCACAAAGGACGTGGACAATAGGATAGGCGTATCCTTGTAGAGCAGACTTGCCGTAGCCATGCCTAGACATCGGCTATTACGCTTACCGACCAGCGCTTGCCGTGCTGCTTCACGTTCAGGTTATGCGGCGTGATGGCCTTCACAGACAGCATTGAGAAATCGCCAGTATTATCCTTGTACATCAGCTTGCCGCTGGCCCTTATCCTGCCCCTCGCCTCGGTGACGTAGCTTATTCTAAAGTCGTACGCATTCAGTTTCTCAGCGTCTACTTTTGAGAGTATGTCCTGCAGGATATACCAGACAAGGTCCTCCCTTGTTGATGCAGAGTCTTCTATTGAGATCTCAGCCTTCTTTGACCTGAGGCCCCTTATCCTCTTCACATCAAGCATCAGTTCGAGCAGCGCCACTGCTGCGCTCTCAAGCGCCGAACCGAAGTCCTTCCCGTATGCCTCAAAAGCGACATCTGCCGTATGAGGCAGATACTCGAAGCGCTTCGTTGGCATGTTCTTATCTGTAGGTGAGGTTATATATACCCTATAAGACATATAGCTCTGCCCGGTGAAGACAAGAGTAACTGCTGAAAAGTGATGAAGTCCATATCGACTGAGGGCGTTTCTGGCGATGTGAATGAAATACAGCAAGCGAGTTGGCGTGATCCTCTTTGCAGTTCTCGTTGCCGTCTCGCTGATAAACGAGTATTACATAACGCCGCTTGCGATCAGCGACTCAGATTTCACAACATACATGATAGTGCCGCTGCTGATGCTTCCGCTCTTTGCAATATTCACCGCCAAGGAGCGGATCGTCCCAAAGGTCGGGAAGAGGGATATAGTCGTGGGCCTGCTGGCATTCGCAGCGCTCCTTGTCCTGATCCTTGCAATGAGGATCTGGCTCTCGTACATATTCGTCGACATGCGGATAGACATGCTCCTCTTTCCCCTGATGATAGGGTCTCTTGCAATTCTGCTTTTCGGCGTTTCCAATATAGGCAAGTTTAAGGCGATAATGGTATACTCGCTCTTCGCGTCTCCGGCGCTGCTGATCTGGCTCAACGCGGCAAACGGCAGCTTCGTTTCCGCGAACACGATCATGGTGTACAGCGTATTGAAGCTCTTCCTGGCACACGTGTCATACATAGCGCCTATAACCATAAGCGCAAACGGCTATTCAGTGGGAATAGGCCAGACATGCGTAGGCATAGGCATCCTGATAGGCATAGTCATGTTCCTTGCTCCGCTCGCCTACTTATATGACGGCAAAGGTACGAGGAAGGTTCTCTGGGTTGCAAGCGGGTTCGCACTCATGCTTGTACTAAACCTGCTGAGGATGCTGAGCATAGCGACTGCATGGTTCGTGTACGGGCCGAGCAATACGATACTCACAATACACCTCTTTGCAGGGATAATCCTCTTTTACATAAGCATAATAGTAATGATACTCCTGTCAGGCAAGTACGGGCTCAGCATGCCTATGCCAGCGAAAAAGAAGGTGAAGACGCGACTCAGGCAGCTCTATGCATACGGCATTGTGGCTGCAATAGCAATCACGCTCATCTATTTCGCTATGCTATCAGACTATACCAGCCTGCATCCGGTCTCGCCGCTCTCAGTATACCAAAGCATGCCGTTCAACGCGACCAAGGTGACAGGCATAGTGCACACCATCTCCAACCAGAGCAGATTCAACGTCACAGCCGTGCAGGATTATGTATCAAACTACGTGATAATCAGACTGACAAACGCTACTTACAATTCCACTTTGCCAATAGCGATGCTGATATCCAGCTCAAAGATCAATTACATCTCCTCGCTCACAAAGAACAATACAGTTGTCGGAACCATGACGTTTCTTAGCAACTCGAGCACCGTACAGAGAATGTACTACATATACTCGGAGGGCCATGATTTCATAGTCTACTACTCCGTAGTGCCGTATTTCTATTCCAACGGCACGTCCACCAGTGCCGGCATATACGCGGTGCTGCCCGCTAATGTAACATCGCAATCGATCACGTGCAGCGACTATTACAACACACTCTATACCGACGCGGCAAATATCCAGAACCTAGGCTCCCGAGGAAGCGTCCAGGATGCGAAGATGATGAGCGCATACTGTATAGTCGAAGGGCTGGTGAGCCGATGAGGTTCGAGTACTCTGCCGGAGCCTTCGTGTACAAGATGGAAAACGGCAGGCCTCTTTTCCTTGTCCTGGGCCGCGCAAAGGGGAGGCGAGGCAAGGCAGGCACTCCCGACATGCCGAAAGGGCACATAGAAAAAGGCGAGAACGCAGAACAAGCGGCAAGACGAGAGATAGAGGAGGAGACGGGCATCTCCCCCTCTTTGATACCGTATTTCAAGGAGAAGACAACCTACTTCTTCCGTGACGATGGAGAGACTGTCAATAAGGATCTCACGCTCTTCATAGCCTATTCCGGATCCCAGAAGGTGAGGATCTCGAGCGAACACAACAGTTATGCCTGGTTGGACTACGATTCGTTTATGCAGACTGTGCCGTTCAAGGACATACTAGCGCTCATGCCAAAGGTGAACACTTACATAAAGAGATGGGAGGAGATGAAGGAGCTGAACGATGAGTATGCAAGACTGCCATCAAGGGAGAAGAACTGGAAGCTAAGCAGAACGCTTGTGCGAGGGGAAGGAAGGCTTGACGCTGAGCTCGTGCTGCTCGGCCAGGCGCCAGGCAGGAACGAGGACATACAGGGCAGGCCATTCATAGGGAGAGGCGGCAAGCTTCTCGACACGATGCTGAAGAAAGGAGGAATAAACCGCAATGAAGCCTACATAACAAGCGTGGTACAGTTCTTCCCACCGGAAAACCGAATGCCTTCTTCGAGTGAGATAGCGCTCTGCAGGCCTTTCCTGATCAGGCAGTTTTCCATAATAAGACCGGGATTCGTTGTCCTGCTTGGCGACCTTGCCAGCAAATCAATGCTTGGCGTCGGCGAGGTAAGGAAGAACCACGGCAAAAGGGTCGAGAAGGACGGCATTACCTACATAATCATGTTCCATCCAGCTGCTGCGCTAAGGTCTACAGGCACACTTAGAATTATGGAGCAGGACTTTAAGGAGATGGGAAAGAAGCTGGGTGGCAGACTTAAATATATGCGGAAGGATAACTCATAAAGAGGGCGGGTAGCTCAGCTTGGTTAGAGCGCTTCTCTGATAAGGAAGAGGCCGGGAGTTCAAATCTCCCCCTGCCCATCCAGAGGCTGTTCCAAACGGTCAGCAGGCGGCCTTAGAACTTGACATCGTCAAATGTGCTTTCCAGCGCCTGCAGTTTGAGTATGCTTTCCCTGAGAGGGCCAAGCTTTCTCCTCTGCACTTTCAATTTCTCTATTCGCCTGTCTCTTTCAGCTCTTAGCTTCTTCTGCCTGGCGGCATCCCTGGCCTTTTCTATTCTTTTTGAGAATCCCTTTCTTAACCTTGCCTCCTGCACATCAAGCCGTGCGACTGACTTCTTGTATTTGCGCGTGAGCGGAGTAAGGGATCTGTCTATAGATCTTACCTCCCCGGTTGCCCACTTGTTTATATCGCGTTTGACATCCTCGGTGGTGTTCTTGGCCTTTGCGAAGTTCTTCAAGGCTATCCTGTCGTCCATCGCTATGCGCGTGGCAAGCGCCTGGACATCGTTTAGGAACGCGCGGTTTGCCAGTGTATATATTGCAAACCTGTCCCACGTTCTCTTCTTCCTGTTCGCTGCAACCATGCCCTTGAGTCTTGATATGCCATCTGACACGTCCATGGCTACGACTCTGCCATTCCTGTAAAAGACAAGGAGCGCTGGATCCTTCCTTACGCGCTTATCCAGAACCGCTAGAAGCTTGTTAGAATACATCTTGTTCTGGGAGCGTTCTATCGGCAACAACTCTATCTTTTTCGAAACCAATGTCTGCGGTTTTCCCATTCCATTACCCACATAAAGCACTACGATATATATGTTTAAAAACATTTGCCAGCAGCAGAAAGTTTGTGTTTTGGACAGGGCGTGCGAACGTGAATATAGCGCATGGAAACGGTGCGCAGACGCAATGCTTATTAAGCAAAAGACCATAGTATTTCTGGTGGCAATGACGGTAGGAAAGCTTATGGGCATCACTGCAACGGCCCTGAGGAGCAACATAGGCCAGCTGGAGCACCCGTACAAACTTACGTTCTCGATAACCTACAAATGCCAGAGCAGGTGCCTTACGTGCAATATATGGGAGATGAGACCCACTAACGAGCTCACGCTGCAGGAAATACAGGACTTTGCAAGGAAGAACAACTACTTCAAGTGGATAGAGATAACAGGCGGCGAGCCGTTCCTCAGGAGCGATGTTGTGGACATAGTCAAGGCGTTCAATGAGAACTGCAAAGACCTCTACATAGTCACCATGCCGACCAACAGCCTGTGCAGCTCCTCGATGGCGCTTGGAAAGGTCGAGGAGATACTGAAGCTTGGCATACCGAAGTTGTCGATAACAGTGAGCCTTGACGGATACAGGGAGCTCCATGACAAGATAAGGGGAATCCCTGGAAACTTCGACAAGGCAATGGCGATCTTCAAGGGGCTCAGGGAACTCCAGAAACGATACAAGAACCTCTTCATGGTCTTTGGATACACCATGAGCAAGTTCAACCAAGGCCAGTTCTCAGCAACTGTAGAGGGTGTGCGCAGGGAGATTCCAGAAGTGACATACAACGACTTCCACCTCAACCTTGGGCAGATATCCGACATATACTACAGCAACTCAGGCCTGGACCTTAAGGCTTCTAGGGAGGTGGTCGCAAGCGAGATCAAGGGCATGCTAAAAATGAGGAAGTTCGAGGTTGGCGCCATACCTGCCATAGAGAACGTCTTCCTGAAGAGGCTCGCAGATTATGCCAGCACCGGCCAGACGCCCATAAAGAGCAGGAGCCTTGACGCATCGCTCTTCATGGACAGCTACGGCAACGTCTTTCCGTCAATCATGTGGGGCAAGAGGATAGGCAGCATAAGGGAGACGGACTATTCGCTGGATCCGATCTGGCACAGCAAGGA
>JASHTL010000105.1 GCA_030040595.1 Microcaldota archaeon | reverse complement strand
CGTTTCCATGCTGCTCCTCAAGTACCTCGGAGAACTTCGGCACCACCTTTGTCTGCTCCACGTGCTGCTTCTTCGCAGTGAAGTTCCTTACATCATTCTCAACTATCCTACCTTCCGGTCCTGTTCCTGCAACCTGCGACAGGTCTACGCCAAGCTCCCTTGCAAGATGCCTGACTGAGGGCGTTGCTATTATCTCGTGCTGTTGAGGTGGTGTAACGGCCTGAGCCCGCGGCTGCACAGGCGCCTGCGCATTCTCCTCCTGCGGCGCTGTAGGGGCGGGAGGTGGTGCCTGTTGCTGAAGCTGCTGCGCAGGGATGTTCTGCAATTCCTGCAATTCGCCTACATACGCGAGCACGTCGCCTACCTTGACTGTCGAGTCTTCCTTGGCCACGAGCTTTGCAACACCGCTTATCGGTGCAGGTATGTTGACCACCGCCTTGTCAGTCTCTATCTGCACCAGTGGCTGGTCCTCCTTGACGTTCTCGCCGTCCTTGACAAGCCACTTCCTCACGTGCCCTTCGGTGATTCCTTCCCCCACGTCAACGAACTTGAGCGTCTTCACGATTATGCCTCCATGACCTTGTCTATTGCCTGCGATATCTTTAGAGCATTAGGTATGTAATACTTCTCGTATCCCGGAAAAGGATACGGGAAACTAGGCGAGCCCACGCGTATAATTGGAGCATCAAGCTCGAAGATTGCCTTCTCGGCTATTCTTGCCGCTACCTCTGCTCCGACCCCGAAGCTCAGCGACGCCTCATGCACAATAACCACCCTTCCTGTCTTCTTCGCGCTTGCGAGTATCGTCGATTCGTCAAGCGGATTTATCGTCCTCAGGTCTATTATCTCCGCGTCCACATTCTTCTTCGCGACAACGTCCTTGACCACAGGCACCATCGTGCCATATGTTATGACCGTGAGCTTGCTCCCAGGTCTGACCACGCTTGCCTTGCCTATCGGCACCTCGTACGCCTCTTCTGGAATGTCCTGCTTGAAGAGCCTGTAGAGCTTGGTAGGCTCAAGGAAGACAACAGGGTCGTTCATCCTAAGCGCCTTTATCATGAGCCCTTTTGCATCGTATGGCGTCGACGGCTCCACAACCATGAGGCCGCCCATGTGCGAGTAGTAGATCTCAGGGCTCTCCGAATGGTGCTCTAGTGTCCTGACCCCTCCGCTCACAGGCGTCCTTATGACCATCGGAAGCTGGATCGTGGACCTTGACCTGCTCCTATACCTGGCAGCGTGGTTGACAAGCTGCGAGAAGCCGAGGAACATGAAGCCCGCGAACTGGGCCTCCGGTACAGGATGCAGGCCTCCGATTGCCATGCCTATGGCCGTGCCCATTATGCCTGACTCTGCAAGCGGCGTGTCCAGAACCCTCTTGTCGCCGAACTTGTCCAATAGGCCGTCAGTTACCCTGAAGACGCCTCCGTCCTTGCCTATATCCTCGCCCAGAAGCACAACGTTCTCATTCTCCTTCATTCCCAGCTCGAGGGCGTTGTTGAGCGCAGTTACCATATTAACCTGCATTATTGGTCACCTCCTCCCTGCCAGAAGTTGTTCTTCACCGCATCGTCTAGTTCGTCCTGAAGCACTTCCGGCACAAGACTGTACACATTCTTGAACATGCTTTGCGGATCATCCTTGAACGCCTCCGCTCTATCAACCGCATCGTCTATCTCCTTGGCCTGCTCGTCATTTGCCTTCTTCTCAAGATCGCCATTCCAGAGTCCCTTCGCAGTAAGGTACTTCCTTATCCTGTCTATCGGGTCCCTCGCTTTCCAGAACTCTACCTCAGAGTCAGGCCTGTATTTTGTTGGGTCATCGGCAGTCGTGTGTATGCCCATCCTGTACGTTATGCACTCTATTACAGTCGGGCCGTATTTTGCATTCTCTATGGCCTCTTTTGTGGCCTTGTATACTGCTACGACATCGTTCCCATCCACCTGGATGGACGGTATGCCAGCGGCAAAGGCCTTCTGGGCAAGAGTCTGTGCCGCTGTCTGGTTCTTCCTCGGCTCGGAAATCGCCCACTGGTTGTTCTCTATTATTACCACGAGGGGAGCTCTCCATACTCCTGCAAAATTAAGCGCTTCATAGAAATCGCCCTCGGATGTGCCGCCGTCCCCTACGTATGCCACAACCGCGGAATCCTTGCCCAGATACTTCTGCGCGAACGCAAGCCCAGAAGAGTGAGGCATCTGTGTAGCGACAGGAACCGCTATCGGTGTGCCGCCGACGCTTTTCGGGTAGGCATTCCCTTCCTCATATCCTCGCCAGTAGATGAAGAGATACTCCAGCGGCAGGCCCCTTGTAATGTACACTCCGTGCTGTCTGAATGCAGGGACGAAAAGGTCGTCCTTGCGCATGGCGCTGGCACTGCCTATCTGCGTGGCCTCCTCGCCAAGCAGCGGTGCGTATGTTACTGCCCTGCCCTGCCTCTGAAGGCTTAGCACCTTCGCGTCCATCGCCCTGGCATATAGCATGAGCTTGTACATTTCCGTTATCTTGCTGTCGTCTATGTCGTTCGGGAAGAGGTTCTTGTCGGCATTGCCGTTCTCGTCTATTATCTGCAGGTACTTTACCTCTCCGCTGAACACGCTGGTTTCCAGAAGAAACACCTCCTAATTACAATAAATCAAAAGTATTATTATACTACTTACCAACAACCGTTACTCCGGCTTTTTTCAGCAGGATCTCTATACTATGCTTGTCCTTTGCCGCCTCCCCGCGCTCCGATGCGCCTATTGCAACAGTGAAGTCCCTGAGGCTGCCCTTGCTTATCCTTGCTCCGACAAGGTTGGCCCCTCGAAGGTCAGAGCCATAAAACTTGGCACCCCTCATGTCCGCACCTTTAAGATCCGCACCCTTGAAGTATGCGCCTCGCAGATCCGCAAACCTGATATCCGAACCGCGCAGGAAAGCGCCCCACGCATACACATCGGCAAGCACCGCCTTGTAGAATCTCGCATACCCCAGGTATGCGCCGCTCATATTGGCCCCTCGAAGATCGGCTCTGCTGAAATCCGCATATCCTGCATTGACCCCGCCGAGATTTGCAGTCTCAAGGTCGGTCCCGACAAGATTTGCATATCCGAGATTTGCGCCTCCCATGTTTGTTCCCCTTAG
>JASHTL010000104.1 GCA_030040595.1 Microcaldota archaeon | reverse complement strand
GCGTAGCCCATAAGCATGAGAAGGCCGCCTATGCTGACCACCCCGAGCGGTATGCCGAAGAGAGCCATCGCGCCTATTGCTATTATCATGTCGTTTGCGGCGCCGAATATGACCGTGAGAGATGGCACTATCGAGCGGAATATGATGAACACGACTATCGAGACTAGTATGAACGCTATTACTATGATCTGCTCGAGCGATGAGAGGAAGGTCTTGCCCTCCTGAGGCGCTGTCGGCTCGTACGATGCGGGTGACGTTGACGGCAGTATTGCGTTCAGCTTGCTTTCCACCTGCTGCTGGTATACGATGCTCGCGTTGGTGTATGAGTTCTGCGCTATTACGCCCATCTGCGTTGGATTGCTGCTGTTGTACGCCGGCGCTTTAACGAATGGGGCAAGTGTTGTCAGCTCACTTGAGAGCGCCGAGTCCATGTTGCCCAGGGTTTTGCTCATTCCGGCATCGGCAGTGGCCAGGGCCGCCTTCTCTGTGGAATTGGTACCTGCGCTTGCAGAAGCGTTCTGCAGGGCTATCTGTGCAGCTGTAGCGTTGGCATAGTAGTTTCCATATGCCGTCTGGTTGTTTGAGAACGTAAGCAGGTAGTCATAGGCCGAGGATATGCTGCTGTTTGCTGCAATCGTTATGGTGACCGTCCCCTGGCTCTTGACAATCGATGGAGAGGAGACATGAAGCGCGCTTCCGACCTCGGAAGCTATCTGCTGCTGCGAGAGCGTGGTGTTTGAGGCTATGGTTATTATTGCCCCTCCGGCAAGCGTTGAGTCCAGGGTAAGGCGCGTTGAGAGGAAGAGGCTGATTACCAATAGGATCAGCGGTATCGCAACGAAGAATCTCAGGTTCTTGCTCTTGTATATGTTCGGTAACGAAGCCATCTTAACCAGCTAAGGAATTGGCCTTTAGTGATAATGGTTGGCCGACCTAGACCGCATGCATTATCATTTCTGTTATTATATCTGCATAGGTATTTAAAGCATTTTGAGAGAGCCGCGCCTTGAATTTGCAGGGGGAGAGATTTGAACTCTCGCATCCACTAAAGGAAGCGGGCCCTGAACCCGTCGCGTTTGACCAAGCTCCGCCACCCCTGCAGTGTATCATTAGGATATGCAAGATAGTATTTACCAGTTAATTATTTAGCTCTGGTGGTATGACCGCCGCTCTTCGGCCCGAGTCCTAGCGGATGTCTCAGGTACTCCATAATCTCTTCGGGCTTTAGGTTATCCGTTGAGAAGGTCACGAAGTAGTGTTTAGGCTCGCGGTAGTCTATACCGAAAAGGTCCCGGCCCACCCTTACCTCGTCATCCTCTCTCTGCATGAGCACTCTCTTGATCTCTTCGTGGGAGAGCCCAGGATAGCTTGACTTTGAACGCTCTGCCCTGACATCCAGGGTTGCAGTGAGATGTATCTTCAGAGAGGCATTGTCGTATCCGACAGGATACCTGGTGTCTATGACGACATTGCCTTTCTTTGCAATTTCTGCAGCATCGAGATTGACTTGTATATTATCCGCTTTTGAGGCAGTACGCCAGTACTCCTCAAACGTAGGAACCCCGTTTGGGTATTCTCTCTTCCAACGGGCTCTCCATAGACCACCTACCGAGTGCCTCTCCCAACCGCATTCCGCAGCGATCAGATCGGCAAGTGTGGATTTGCCAGATTTAGGAAGGCCGGAGAGGATTACACTCTTGTATCTTGCCCTCATGATAGTATGACGTATTTTACTCTTTTAAGGTTTTCTCAACCTTTAGCCAGTCCGTCGCAGTTCTCTCAGCACCTTCGCGAACGTCTGCCCAGCCGACATATTGTCATTGTATATGACCAGATCATAGCCTGCGTGGCTCCTGTAGTCAATGCCGAAAAGGGCTTTCCCTATACTAGCCTCATCGTTTTCCCTGAGCAACAGAACCCTCTCTATCTGCTTCGGAGGAAGGCCGGCAAATTCTTCACGTGTACCTATCCGAGGTGACTTGATTGCGCGCCTTGTCCTTGTCGTGATGAGCGCGCCTATGAAAACCCTGAATGTGGTCTGATCCAGGTATACGGGGTAGATGCTTTCTATCACCACGTTGCCCCTTTTCGCGCGTTCGGCAACCTCGTTGGCGGAGCGCCTGAGTTTCTCGGGGCTGGCCCCTTCAATGCCCCTTATGCCTTGGTAAAGTGGCCAGCTGGTCTCTGCTGAGAGCATATTCGCAACGATGGTTGTGCCGGAAAATGGCGTGCCTGCGAATAGAACGCTCTTATACCTTGCCATGCATTTATAATGCAAGACTCTCTTTTATTGGTTTCTCAGATTCTGCGAGATTGATAATTCATGCTGGTAGGTATAATAGGCGCACCGAACAAAGGCAAGAGCACGATCTTCTCTGCGCTCACGATGGTTGATGCGGATATAGCCGACTATCCATTCACAACCATAAAACCCAACCTAGGCGTGGCTTACGTAACAAAGGAATGCGTGCACAAGGAACTTGGGGTTGTATGCAAACCTCGCAACTCGATGTGCAAGAACGGCATAAGGATGATACCCGCAAACATTGTGGATGTTGCCGGACTGGTCCCCGGGGCGCATCTTGGCAAGGGAATGGGCAACCAGTTCCTCAATGATCTTGCAGGTGCAGATGCCCTAATACAGGTGGTCGACATAAGCGGAGAAACGGATATCGAGGGGAAGCCGTGCGGCGGCTGTGACCCTTCCATCGAGGTATCGATGGTTGAAGGCGAACTGGTTGAGTGGCTTGCTGGCATAATAACAGGCCATATGCAGCAGCTTTCAAAGAGGGCAGACGGGGCAAAGGCCCTTGAGGAACTGCTCTCTGGTTTTCGGGTTACGGAGCAGCACGCGGCGCGTGCGGCGGAAAAGAGTTCGCTATCTCTTTCTTACATCAATTGGAACAATGATAATGCAAAGGCATTTGCGTCAAGACTCCTTGAGCTAAACAAGCCAATGATAATAGCTGCAAACAAGCTTGACAAGGCCAGCGATTCAAGGCTCTCAGAACTGAAATCCAAACTGCCAAACCGCACGGTAGTAGGTTGCTCGGGGGCGATAGAACTGGCGCTCAGGAAGGCTGCCAAGAATAGCGTAATAGACTACATTCCAGGCTCGAGCACTTTTAGCATAACCAGACAAGCGACGGAAGGACAGGATAAAGCGCTTAAGTACATGCAGAAATACATAAATGATCATGGCGGCACAGGCGTGCAGGAGGTCCTGAACGGCGCATATTTCAATGTATTAGGAAACATAGTGGTGTATCCTGTGGAAGACGAGAACAAGTACACTGACCATTCCGGCAATGTGCTGCCTGACGCCATACTCATGAAGGAGGGCTCGACTGCGCAGGATCTTGCCGGGCGCATACACACAGACATAGCCAAGAACATGCTTTATGCTGTAGACGCCAGGAAGAAGATGCGGCTCTCCAAGGAATACAGATTAAAAGACAACGATGTGATAAAGATAGTGACTGCTGCCAGGTAGACTAACGATGTACATATTGGGCATTTGGGACGGGCACGACTCAGGCGCTGCCCTTCTGGACGATGAGAACATACTCTTTGCGGCAAATGAGGAAAGGTACACCAAGAGAAAACTCGAGGTTGCCTTTCCGTATAACTCCATAAGGGCCGCGCTTAGGCACACGGGGCTGAAACCTTCAGACATAGACATTGTCTCGTTCCCTACCACGGAGTTCACGAAGACCTTATCGAGGATCTTTCCATGGCAGAAGGAGTCATATTACAGGTTCAGGAGAAGAAAGGTACCCAGGCCGGCGATGGAGGACTGGATGCATTACACCAAGTATACGATGACATCCGTAGGTCCGCTCCCTGGCTGCGGCCTCATAAGCAGGTCGGTAGTAAGAGGCGCGCTCAACGGCATGGGATTCAAGGACTTTGAGATACGTTCCGTAGACCATCATGCTGCGCACGCAGCTACGGCCGCGTTCACGTCTGGTATGAACAGGTCGCTGGTGGTCACTCTCGACGGCGTTGGCGATGGCCTGAGCGGCTCAATAAGCACCTTCGGTAAAGGCGAGCTTGCAAGGGAGCAGGGCATAAGCGTGAGAAACTCTGTCGGTATATTCTTTGAGCAGGTGACCAACCTTGTCGGGATGCGCGAGCTTGAAGACGAGGGCAAGGTCATGGCCATGGCCGATTACTCGTTCCCGTTCAAGTTCTCGGAGAACAAGATGAGGCACTTTTTCAGGGTGGACGGCACTGAGATAATAGCAGCGTACGGGCCCACGGAGCAATACAAGATGCTTCAGCGCCTTGCCTGGAGCACTCCGAGGGAGCAATTCGCGTACATGGCGCAGCAGCTTCTCGAAAACGTGCTTGTCTCATTCTTCAAGAACACTATAGGCGATTACGGGATAGGATCGGTGGCCATGGCGGGCGGAGTCATGTCGAATGTAAAGGCCAACATGATGGTGAGGAAGATCAACGCGCTGAAGGAGTGGTACATCTTCCCGCACATGGGCGACGGCGGGATAGCTCTTGGCGCAGCGATGTACACCAACTACGAGGTCAATGGCACGTCGTCGTACAAGTTCAATGACGCCTACCTTGGCGACTCCTATGATGAAGAGTACATAGCAAAGGTGCTGAAATCGGAAAAGGGAATCAAGTACGCGCGGGTGTCAGATCCAGGCAAACATGCGGCAGAGTTGCTGGAGAAGGACAATTACGTCTTCTGGTTCAGGGGGCGCATGGAATACGGACCACGGGCCCTGGGCAACCGGAGCATAGTCGCGCGTGCAGACTCAGACGAGGTAAGGGACGAGTTGAATCTGTATGTCAAGCAGAGGGAATGGTACCAGCCGTTCGCGCCATCAGTCCTTGAGGAGGATGCGCCTAGGCTTCTCCACTACGGCAAGGGCAGCAGCAGGTTCATGACAATGGCCTACGATGTCAGGGAGGGTGCAAGGGAGCATATGAAATCGGTCATGCATATCGACGCCACGGCGAGGCCGCAGACGCTCGGCAATGAGAACAGCGAGTACAGGAGCCTGCTCGAGTCCGTAAGGAAGAGGACAGGATACGGGATTGTCCTAAACACGAGCTTCAACATACACGGCATGCCGATAGTTGCAGGTCCGGAGGATGCACTGTACACCATGAAAAAGACCAATACAAGGAACATGTTCATAGGCAACTACTTCGTGCAGAACAGGGTGAGGGGCTGACGCCGATCCTTGGATATGAAGTGACAGCGATAGTGCTTGCGTCGTTCGTGGCCCTAGTCGTATCGGCAGCGGCCGGAAGGCGAGAGATCTGGGAAGCGATCAGGCACAACGTGAACGTCTATTCCGCCATTTCGCTGATAGCCATACTAGCCTTCTTCCTGCTCTTCTCCATATTCTTCGTCAGCCCAGTAATGCAGCTGTATTTCGACGAGAGCATATACCAGGGGATAGCGCTCAACATACTTCACAACGGAAATGCGCTCTGGTGCCAGTACGGAACCGCATATCTGACAAGCTGCCCGTACAGCGTCGTGTACCATGATCCAGTGGGATGGACGTTCTTCATAGCTGTTGCATTCTGGATATTCGGAGTGAGCACTGCAACGGCGTACAACCTGCAGCTGCTTGTCGGTTTCCTTTCAATAATAGGGGTATTCCTCCTCGCAACAGCGCTCTTCAACAGGAAGGAGGTGCCGGTGCTTGCCGCGCTGTTTATGGCGCTGAACCCGCAGCTCTTCATCTGGTCCAGGACCCAGGCTGTCGCAGACCTTCCGTTCATGATGCTTACAGTCTTTGCGTTCTTCTTCTTCGTGGTGTACATCAAGAGAAAGCGCTTTGCGACAGCGACCATGGCCGTGTTCTCCCTGATTCTGCCCGTGTATACAAGAATAGAGGGATTCCTGCTGGTGCCTGTAATAGTGATGTTGTATTTCGCAATGGGAGATAGCAGCATGGCCCGGAACGTACGCGCGAAGTGGAGGAGGCTCCGCAACGGGGATATCGGGATCAGGTATCTGATCCTAATTGCTGTAATTGCAGTCTTGCTGATTCCCCAGTTCCTCTACATTGTTTCGCAGGCGGAGACGGGCAATTACGGACAGAGCTCCGGACAGGGCCTCCTTTCGCTGGCCAATCTGAATTCCAATTTCAACCCCAATCTGGAGTTCCTGCTCGGCGAGATCAACCATATCTACAACTATCCCGAGGTCTGGCCCCTGGGAATAACAGTAGCTGCGATCATAGGCGCGGCTCTCTTCATGTTTGAGAGGAAATACAAGGGCAGGTTCTCAGTGCTCCTGCTGCTTGGCATCTGGGCTGTCGCCTACTATGTATTCTATGATTTCTTCTACGCAGGATCAGTGCTTTACGGAGTCGATGTCCGCTTCATGCTCGAGATCCTGCCACCGCTCGCCATCCTTGCAGGACTGGGAGTCTTCGAGCTCTCGCGCGGCATAGCAATCGCGCTTCGCATGGCTTTCGGCGCAAAATCCAGATACGTTCTCCTGCTCTTCATTTTCATGATTGCCGGAGCGCTAGCAGCCTATCCCTTCGTTACCCTTATACCGAACATAACCCTTAAGCCGCAGCAGATGCCACAGCAGAGCGTAATACTCAGGGCAGTGAACTTCATCTACGATAACTACACAAAGGTACCTACGGGCTGCCTTGTCTTCAGCTTCACACCGGACTTGTGGTACACGCTGGACAGGAGCTCGGCGCAGATCGGCTATCTCGGAAGCTCGAATGCCAGTTTCGAGAGCTTTGAGAGCCAGTTCTCGTGCTATGTGCTCGATTACGGATACTGGTGCCAAGTGTCGCCGTACCAGAACACCACGTGCAGCACGGACCTGCACAATTACAAGATCCAGCCTATAGCCACCACCAACAATTCCACCGGCGTAAGCCTGGGCCTCTACCGCATTCTCAACTATACCACATGATTCATATACTTTGATTCGTTACTATCTGCGTGAGCATATGAGGATAGCCTTTGTGTCCGATGTCGCGTATCCGTGGCATGTCGGGGGCATAGAGATAGTCAACTATAATGAGGCCATGGAGCTGAAGGCCGCACACGCGATTGACTTCTTCACATTGCAATGGCCTGGGATGCAGGCTGAGTTCTCCAAGCAGGGAGTGAGATACCATACCTTCCACAAGGTGAGCAAGGAGAAGCTTTACGTGCGCGGCAGGCGCTCCATAGCCAAGGCGCTCGCCTTCACCGCAGGCCTCTTCCGCATCTTCAGTCATGATTACGATGTCATCATATCAAACCAGTTTCCAGTGCTCCACCTTCCCGTGCTCTATCTTTACTGCAAGCTGAAGCGCTGCAAGCTCGTCATTGAGGTGGTTGAGGTATGGGACAGGGATTACTGGATATCCTACCTGGGTGGATTCCTCGGTCTGATAGGCTCTTTCTGCTACTCAGTGACACTGAAGGGCGCGTGCCAGTATGTCGCGAACTCGAGCATGACAGCGGAGAGGCTCTTCCATGCCGGAGTGGACAGGGAAAGGATCTCGGTCTTCACTCCGATTCTCGACGACAAGCTGATCGCTGGCATCAGGGCCACGAAAGGCAAGGCAAAGACGATAGTCTTCTCAGGCAGGCTGATCAAGGAGAAGAGGATGGACAAGTGGCTCCAGATAGTAAAAAGGGTAAACGAGACAGTGCCGATAAAGGCCCTTATAATAGGAAACGGACCTGAGAAGGACTCCATAAAGGCCATGGTTGATGAGATGGGACTTTCAGGGATCGTCAGCATGAAGGACTTCTTTGAGACAAAACGCGAACTATACAAAGAATTCAAAGGCGCAATGGCGTTCCTGCTGATGTCAGAGAGGGAAGGCCTTGGCGCTGTGGCGATAGAGAGCATCGCGCTAGGCACTCCGGCGTTCCTCCCTCTCTACTCCCCGGTGCCTGAAGAGGTCAAGGACATGTGCGTCCTGGATGACGAGAAGGGGCTGACACGCAAGCTGATAGAACTTGCCAAGACTGGGAAGAAGGCCAAGTACATAAAAAACACGCAGAACATCGATTCCTTCAGGATATCCATGGTGCCGAAGTTCTACGATGGTATCTTCTCGAAGTTGGAGAAGTGCTGAATTTGTTTTTAAACTTGCGCTGCCAAGTATGATTGATGGAGATAAACGTAGGCGGCGATGTGAACATAGACGCGCAGCTCATGCTCACAGGAAGATGTTGCGTCATAGGGCAGAGCGGCTCAGGCAAGTCGTATCTCGTGGGGGTGATAGCAGAGGAGCTATCGAGGAATGGGCTGCCTTATGTCATCATAGACACTGAGGGGGAGTACAACTCGCTTAAGAGTGCCTTTGAGATGCTCTGGGTTGGCGGTGACGGCGCCGATCTTCCGATGAATGTGGACTATGCGAAGCTTCTCACTAAAAGCATTGAAAACAGCATACCAGTCATATTCGACGTATCTGACGAGATCGATAAGTCAGGGCGGGTTGAATCCCTGTTATCAGCGCTATACACTATAGAAGAGAAGGCCAGGAGCCCGTATCTTGTAATTATAGAGGAAGCGGACAAGTTCACTCCTCAAGTGCTACACAAAAACCTGAACAGGGTAGAAGAGATAAGCGTAAGGGGTAGGAAGAGGGGCATAGGCCTGCTCGTAGCGACGCAGAGACCGGCAAACATCAACAAGAACGTGCTTGCACAGTGCTCTTACGGTTTCGTGGGGAAACTCACAATAGAAAATGACATCAAGGCCGTGAATGTCTTATTCGACGACAAAAGACAGTTGGCTGGGCTTCCTTCCCTCAAGACCGGTGAATTCATGAGTTTCGGCATTGCCGAAAACGGAAAGTTCAGGGTAAAGGCGAGGAGCGTGGCTCACGGAGGCGCCACTCCGCTGCTTGTAAAGAAGGAGAGAACCGGGGTCAGTGTGGCTGGCCTGATAAAAGAGATCAAAGGCCAGGCCCAAAGACAGCAGCCAAGGAAAGTTGCGGTGCGTGCAGGTTCCGATTCCAGTGCCCTAGTGCTCAAGGAATCGGTAGACGAGAATTTCGCGAGAGCTTACGCGGCAAGGATCCTCAGGAAAAAATTCCTTGTCTTTGGGGAGCAAGTAGAGGAACTGGAAAGCGTTTCGGAGAGGTACATGCCGATATGCGCGGTTAAGCTTATGCTGCCAACCGGCAAGAAGAACGAATTTGAGGATCACTACGCGTTTGTCGATGGAAGGCACAATGCCATTTCATTGGACGGAAGCGTGCATAAAGCAGGCGTGCTTCCCAGCGTGCGCGGAAAGCTCAGCGACGTTGACAGGAAGATCCTGGCGGTTATAGGAGGAAAGGGAACCGGGGAGATCGAAAGCATGGCAAGATTCATCGGAATCACTGAGGGGGATGCTTTCAAGGCGATAGACAGGCTTGAGGACAAGGGCCTGATAACGATTGACAGGAACAGGATAAGGGTTCAGGATAGGAGGCAGATGTTGGCGAGACGCGGGCCTGAATTCCTTGACAGGGTGATTGCAAGCGCGGACATATACGGCGCCGCTGCGCCTGCGAAAGAGATACGCGATATAATCTCGCTTGCCTTTCCTTCAGCAACTATAACCGAGACGATTCCTTGCTACCTGCCTTTCTTCGAGATAACGCTGAGGATGCGTGACCGGGTAAGAGTATTCAGGATTGACGCACTTTTCGGCAAGGAGATTGATCTAACGCTTCTGGACTAAACGTTACATAATAACAGGATATAGCCATTATTTCGACTCTAAAACTAATGTTTAAGTAGGATGGAAGACCCATATCCTTGGAATTCTTCGTGACTAAATGGCAGTATCCAGAGAACGACAGTTAAGCGACGCCAAGGAATCCCTTAGGCTAAAGACTAGCGTGTGGATTGCCGTATATGGTTCTCTTGCCAATGTTCCGATAGAGACCCTAGAGCCTTATTATCATGTCAAGGAGACCGCAAGAGGCAGAAGCATAAGACCAAGGGATGACGCGTCTATAATAGAAGCCCTCGCAAGAGAGATGCGCGAAGAAAGAGTAACAACGCTGCTTGAAACCCCACAAGCGCAAGCTAGGGAAAGTTTAGAGGCAGAGCAGAATAGGCAGTCAATTGTTGATGCAGTACGCGCTTACAACACTGCAAACGCTCCTGCCTTGGGAACAAGAGCATTGACCGAAGATCACCAAGAAGTTATGTCTAGCATAGGTGCATTTCTGGAACGCGGAGAGCGTTACGGGTACATAAGCCTCCCGACCGGATGGGGAAAGACGTATGTGATTGCCGCACTTGTTAGCGCAATAAATACGCACTCGGAGAAGCCATTGAAAACGGTAATCCTCTCTCCAACACAGCTGATACTCGAGCAGAACGAGGCTGTAATAGCAGGGGGTCTGCAGGAGGGTTCTGTAGGGACGTACTATGGCTACAGGAAGCAGAACCTCGATGCAAACGTGATAAATACCACATATCAGTCTTTTGTGAACATGCTTGTAAATGGTGTGATTGATCCCCACGAGGTAGGGCTCGTGGTATTTGATGAAGCTCACAAGGCATTGGGAGAGCAAAGGCACAGGATACTAAGGGCCGTTCCCAATGCCGTGGGCATTGGACTGACTGCTACCCCATACTTCGAACAACTGCACGGCTACGAGGAGCGTGGTATTGTTGATAAAGGCGAGCCCTGGAGGGGCCTCTTTAGTAATAAGATACACGAAGTTGGCCTTGAAGAGACTATGGCAAAAGGCATCCTGACGCCTTTGAGTGCGCATGCGATCACAACGTCCACACTGGTTGAGAGCGTACGCATTCTTGGTGGCGATTATGATGTGAAACAGCTGGAACGGTACCTAAACACTATTTCCAGAAACTATCTTGCAGTAGGCATGTTGGCGGGGCTTGGCGCCATTCCTGAGAACGTAAGGCTATCGGAAGAACAGTCAGCCGAGCTGGCAAGCATACATGGCAGTATAAAGGGCAAAAGGACGGTCATATTTGGGTTTTCCATAGCCCATATCGAGAACCTCGCAGAAATGCTCCGATCCGCAGGCATTTCGGCGGAAACAGTCCATGGCAATGTAAATCCAGATGATAGGAGAAGGATACTCAAAGCTCACGCCGATGGTGACATACAGGTCCTACTTGGAGTGGACGTGCTTAGGGAGGGATGGAACTCTCCGCCTACAGAAGTCGCAATAATGCTAAAGCCCACCAAGTCGGGGATAGTAGCTACGCAGAGACTGGGCAGGGTACTCAGACAGTCGCCAGAAACTGGGAAGACAGGCGCGATAGCGATAGAAATAGTTGACAGGTATAGTACAAGCCATGACCTTCCGATACTTATCAAAGACTTGTTCGGCTGGCAATACTTACTCAGAGGCAGCATGACCGGAAAGGAACGTGTGCCTGTTACCGGCGAACGTACAAGGGGTATGCCAGTGGTCGAATTTCTTGGAATGAGCATAGACTCTGTATTCGACGAGGCGGCAAGTGGGGATATGTTCAGGGGAAGATTTAAGGGTGCAACGCTAGAGGAAATCAACAGATCGATAGATGCATTTTCAAATGAGATAAGGAGAGCCCATCCAGATGCAACTACGTTGGAATTCTACACGATGCTCGCTAAGAGGTTGCCACTCAGAGTAAGCGCCGATGCCAATGAAACTGCCCTTAAAGCGTTTGCAAGCATAGATACTAACGCTTCTAGAGCAGGCTATTCTGCAGTAATAATGCTAAACATGAAGACCATCATACGTGCCTCGAGAAGGTTTATGGGAAACAACGCAGGTGAAAACGATGAGATACTTGCCTCTGCAATAGCAAACGTTGCGACAGAGCTCCTTGCCTTAAGATCCGGAAAGTTCGATATCAGCCAGTCAGTATATACGGCTGCATTCAAAGGCGCTGCGGATTACATTGCTTCTAGGGAAGGCGTACCCCGTTATTTCGTAATAGAGGGAGGATTGAAGGCAGAACGCAGTGTTCTTGCGGATATAAATGAGCATGGATACAACTTGGCTCGTATAAGAAAGATTCTTGAAGGAACTGGCCTGACGCAAGCCGGGCAGAATATGATTTTTGACAGACTCTACGAGATGTTTATATCACGTCAGGGCGAATCCAACTCTCCGGAGGAAGTGGCATTAAGAACTCTGCCTGCCATTGAGTGGAGACGCGCATTCGGCATGTTAGACGACAGGCAAAAGGAAATAATAGTAGGAAGATTTGGCCTGATCGATGGAACAGAACTTACCCTTGGTGATCTGGCACATAGATTGGGCTTGAGTGTAGAATGGACCAGACAAATCGAATCAAGAAGTTTGGCAGTTCTAGAAAAATCCGGCATAGACAAATACCTACTTCTGGACAGTATACATTACGACTCTCGTGATGAACTGGAACAGGAACATGCAGGCGGCCTTTCTGACTGGCCTACATTACCGTCACGAATCGCAAAACAGGTCACCAAGGCAAAAGCAGCAATATCGATTGCGTCGGTCAATGTAGGAAATACGGCGAACAACGATCGGCTTACTCGTGGGCTTACAGGGGTGAAAACAGTATTGGAGATTAGAGATAAATTTAGGGATTCAGGCCAGGCGGAAGTTGCAAGGGAACTTGATGACATAGCACGTAGTGGATTGGTGGCAATAGGAACTAGAGCTTTTGATGTGTTAGACAAGGACATGTGGGCAAATGTTTGGAAGCTGGCAATTATAGATAGTCATCTGCATAGTGCTTCGTTTCGGACCTTGATGAATGCATATGGAACGCGTTTTGAATCATTGATAATGCATGCAGGCAGAGTCTACGACAAGGCTAAAAGTCTAGGCATAAGCGACTTGGACAACTATTATGTAACCGAAGTATTGAGGAAATTCGACACTATGGCAGACAAATATGACGCTAGGTCAGATTACAGGATTTTCATATACGGCATGGCAGGCGAGTTTGCCGATGCTTTCGGCCTTAGCGCTATCGGGACAAAGTATGAACAAAAGGCGCTGGAAATTATTGACAGTTTATCTTCCATTAAGGGAAAGTGATATGCAATGACAGAACAGAACCTCAGGACTATCGGCGGAAGGCGGTTGAGCAGGATAGCCGAAGCGCTCGGCGCTAAGCAAAAGGTTGGCATTCCAGATATGGAGGAAATCGCAGGTGCAAGAAGATCCGCCGAGGAGGTACATGTGCAATCAGCGCAGGTCGCGAAGGAAGAGCATATGCCA
>JASHTL010000103.1 GCA_030040595.1 Microcaldota archaeon | reverse complement strand
TTTTTGTGATATCTTCTTGAACGCCATATCCGAGAGTCATGACGCGCCACTCAGCCTCGGTCAGGATTTTTGATACTGGTTTAAGGCTGCTGTCTGTCTTTTCTATGTTAGGCGCGGCATCGAGTATCTTTGCGAGTCCCGTCACTCTGGTCGCTTGCCGCATGCCTTTCAAGAAGAAAGTCAGGTTCTTATGTTTTTTCTACAAAAGGAAGCGATTTGAGATTATGTCTGCGTTCTTTCTCTCCAGCCTGGAATGATCTTGTCAAGTTCAGACTCGATGGCTTTGCCTGCGGCATGTAAAGTTATCGCAGACGGAGCTTTATCAGAACCTTCGGGATAAGCAATCTTGTTGAAGATTGATTCAAGGCTCTCTATCATTTCTTCTGTATATTTTCCCTCTGATCTAAGCGCGGTTACTGCCTTGAACATGATCTTGTCCATCTCATCTACGGCCCTGTCCATATCCCTTGCTCCGGACTCTGGCCTAGGGTCATTTGGAAACCTGCGCGATCCGTGAATCATCTGAGCTGCGCGAGCCTTCAGATCATTTTTAACGGCCTGGTTTTTGCTTATTCCTAAGTCTACACCCTGGTTCCTTCTTAGCTCTTCCAGTGCTTCAGGATGCCTTCTGTAGTAGCCTATTGTAGGAGCGCTGTCCAAGCGCGACATGGCTTCCCTATCCCTGACAGACTTTGCCTCTTCGTCAACAATGCGGTCAACAAGCTGACTTACAGCGGTGTCATATTGCCGGAGCGGCGGAGGAACATCAACTTGCGGCTCCAGTCTCTGCGACGCTCTCATTCTTTTTGGCATGATTCAATTATGCATTTTATCGTATATAAACCTGCCATAGCGTAGCAGTTTTGTGATTTAATTTTGTTAATTTGTAGTGGGCCCGCGGAGAATCGGACTCCGGTCTCCGCCGTGTGAAGGCGACGTCTTACCATTGGACTACGAGCCCAGCGGAATATATTTGCAGTGTCAGGTATAAAAGCTTGCGACGTCCAATTTGACTGACTGTCCATGGCATCGAAATATTACACCGGCACCGGAGACAAAGGCGAGACAGGCCTGCTCGGCGGCCAGAGAGTTGCAAAGAGCGACGGGCTGATAGAGGCGATAGGCAGCGTGGACGAGCTGAACGGATGGATAGGCCTCTCGCTCTTCTATATACGCGACGAAACGGTCAGGAAGGTCCTGCGCGCAGTGCAGAACGAGCTATTCATCATAGGCGCGGTGCTTGCATCTCCGTCCAAGAACGATAAGGCCACACTGGATGATAACGCCATAATCAGGCTTGAAGAGCATATCAAGAGGCTTGGGGAGAAGATGCCAGACCTGAAGCAGTTCGTGATCCCGTCAGGGTGCGAGGGGGCTGTGCACCTGCATGTGGCCAGGGCAGTTGCAAGGCGCGCGGAGCGCAGGATCGTAGAAGCCTCTGCAAAACGGGATCTGGACAGGCGCCTCGTCGCGTACATCAACAGGCTTTCCTCGTTTCTCTTCGTCGCTGCGCTCTACCTCAACTTCATCGATGGCATAGATGAGGAGCACCCCACATATTAGCAGTGGAATTAGTAGTATTTTTAAAAGTTTGGCATCAATAGGATATCGAGGTACGTAGATGAATAACCTAGGAGTCTTGATCGCGCTGATAGTGGTTATAGTGGTAATATCTTTAGGTTATATCTATTTCAATAGCTCAAGCAGCACAGTAACGATATTGCCGATAACGCGTGTTTCGTCAATTGGGAACTCCACTACCTCGGTGGCAGGCGCTGCGGGTTCGAATAAGACTGCAACCAATGGCTCCGCGACAAGTCTTGCCACGCCTGCCATATGCTCAAGCTATTCTGGGTCACTATGCACGGCCGTGACCTGCACTCCGGTAAACAGCACATTCACTTGTTCCAACGTCGCATATGTATACGTTATCTCGACGAACGCCACTGAGATGTATGCAAATATCAGCCAGAACACAGGCAGGGAGTGGAGCAGCTTCGGAATCGCGTATGTGCCTTCTGGCGCGAAGATAATCAGCGGCACTCCCCAGAACGTGGCGTGGTACAGTGAGAATTACACGTCCACCAGCAACGTGGGCACAAGCCTGTCAAGCAACCAGATGGTTGCGGTAAGGCCAGATATTGGTGAGACAGGCGCGATCTTCCAGCCAACGGCGAATGGCTCAATCTGGGCATGCTACACGAATTCGGGGCTCGTCTACGTGGGTCCGGCAGGTTGCAAGGTGAACGGTGGCGGCTCCAAGGTGGCGACATACGTGGAGATAGCCACGGTAAGGCCTGCCTGACTTCACTGCTGCTTTGAGGAACTGAAGTACTCGTCGAACTTTGGGGTGGTGCTTATCCTCTTGCTCCTCTTGAAAGGCCTTGTCTCGACGAACCTCTTTTCGAGCAGCTCGTGCATGTACTCGTAGGTGGAGCTGCCGAACGCCTTGACGAGGTCGCTCTGCAGCACGTTCTGGTTCCTGCTCACAAATGCAAGGATGCGCAGCGCGCCCTTGCTCAGGTCCGGACCGCTTGCAAGGGAGCTGACTTTCGACGCATACGGTTCCTTAAGGCCGAACAGGTACCTGTTGTCGATCTCGAGTATCTGCAGCGCGGTGTCCCTGCTCTTGTACTCCTCGACAAGGCTCTTAGCGATCTCCTGGACCTTTCCAGGCGACATTATGCCGGTCACCGAGACAAGCTCGTTGACGCTAAGCGCGCCTGACGACATGAAGAGCGCAGCCTCGACAAGCTTCCTGTAGTCTATCTCGTCTGCCATGTAACTCAGTTAAGCGCTATTATTATCTCGCCGAAGAACCTCTCCTGCATGAGCGAGATCCTCTCCTTGTTGGCGAGAAAGAGGAGGGGTATGAAGAGGTCAAGCAGGAGGTCGTTGAACGTGGCTGCCTTCGAGAGCTCGCTGAACGTGACCATGCCGCTTGCGTCGACCTTGGAGCCTATCATTCCGTATATGCGCTCTATCTCCGCCTCGATGTCCACCTCCTCGAGCAGCATAGGGAAAGAGACCTGCATGTTCTTCCTTGCTATTTCCCGGGTTTCCTTCATCTTCATTGCCTCGTCAAGTGCTCCGATCAACTCTGCAAGACTGAGTCTCCTTTTCTGGGGGAGCCTGAGCCTGAGTGTCAATGGCTCCACAGTTATGTTGGGGCGCAGATGCGGCTCTTCGCCTACATCTTCCTCCTGCTCTTCGATAAGAAGCACTTCGCTCTTGAACTTGAGGAGCATGGCTGACGCGAGTATTATGTTTGCAGGAACATGAAGGTCGAGAATTTTAAGTTCGCGCACTGCAGAAACATACTTATCGACAACATCGACGATATCGATATCCCATGGGTTGAGCTCGTTCTTCCTTACCAGCTCCATCAGTATGTCTTTCCATGTCGCCTCTACTACGAGCTTCTCTAGGTTAAGACCTTCCGGAGAGATGCGCCTAGACATCTCTTCTGTCTCCTGTACTGTCGCCACGGATACCCTACTCAACCAAAGATTAAAAAGCTATGCAGTTGTTATTGCGGGTTTATAGAGACTTACTGCGCAGACGTAGTTCAGGGCGCTAGGATAAGGTTTTTATATTTTTGAATGGGATTACCAGTGTTCTTATGGCAGGGTTTAGGAACGAGTTCACATTCAAGAAGTTCCTGGAGGACGGGAAGGAGAGCGATTTTGACAATTTCTTCGAGATTGCGGTACAGAAGGTCAGGTCAGATATCCTGGGCAAGAAGTTTCCCATGTACATAAACGGAAAGCAGGTTTATGCCAAGTCAGAGCTTGCAGAATACTCGCCAATAGACAGGAGCCTCGTCGGAAGATTCCAGAAAGGAGACAGAGATGACGCGAAACGTGCAATAGATGCGGCCGCAGCGCGATTCGAAGAATGGTCTGGCACAAATTACATGGAACGGGTTGCGATCTTCAGGAAAGCGGCTGGGATATTCTCCAGGGACAAGTTCACAATCTCAGCCGCAATGAGCGTGGAAAACGGCAAGACACGGTACGAATCAGTGGGCGAAGTCGACGAGGCCATAGATTTTCTAAATTATTACGCGAACGAGCTCGAGAGGAACAAGGGATATATTAGGAAAACAAAACTTGAGGCAAGCAAGAAGCAGGTTGGCGCAGGATTCCAGGGTGCGCCTGGAAGAGAGGAACGTGTCACAATCTCGATGAAGCCCTATGGCGTGTTCGGAGTCATAGCGCCGTTCAACTTCCCGGTCTCGATCTCCACAGGCATGAGCACAGGAGCGCTGATAACCGGGAATACGGTTGTCTTCAAGCCCTCGTCGACAGACAACATGACAATGCTTACAGGTCTGATGATATACAAGGTATTCGAGGAGGCAGGGGTGCCCCCTGGCGTCTTCAACTATGTCACAGGACCGGGATCCGAGGTCGGCGATGAGATAGCCTCAAGCCCGAAAGTCAGCGGCATAGTCTTCACAGGCTCAAGGAAAACTGGCATGGACATGATCAGAAAGACATTCGACAAGGACATGCAGAGGGTATTCGTCGTAGAGATGGGAGGGAAAGACCCTGCCATAGTCTCGAAGTATGCAAACCTTGATTATGCCGTGGAAGGCATAGCAAGCGCAGCGTTCGGCTACGCAGGCCAGAAGTGCAGCGC
The DNA here is from genome assembly GCA_030040595.1 of Microcaldota archaeon. GTDB lineage: Archaea > Micrarchaeota > Micrarchaeia > Micrarchaeales > CABMGC01 > JAKAVK01. The sequence continues at coordinate 298 of JASHTL010000103.1, read as the reverse complement.
GTGCTCCCGTGTATATGTACACGAATCGAAGAAGGAGGAGTTCATAAGCAAGCTGGTCGATAAGGTAAGGACATTCAAGATAGGCAGTCCCTTGATAAAGGAGAATTACATAGGCCCGCTGATAAGTTCTATAGCATTGCAGAGATACAAGGCTGCGGTGAACGAGGCAATGGAAACCGGGAAGCTAGTGTACGGCGGCAATCTCGTAGGCAAGGACCCTCAGGGCCTATACGTAGAGCCGGTCATAGCCGAGGCAGAGCATGGAAGCAGGCTCATGCGCGAGGAGCTCTTCCTGCCA